>CACYDC010000278.1 GCA_902773025.1 uncultured Ruminococcus sp. | reverse complement strand
GCTGAATGTAAGCCTTGAGCTGCCCTGCGTGGATTCCGCCTTTGCGGTTTTCCGTGGGGTTGTCGAACTGGAAAAGTCTGAACTCGACCTTATTCGAGATCTTGAATAAGGTCGATTATTCCTTGCTAAAAATTATTCAAGGGAAATATCGAAAAACCCATAATAATGCCGGTTTATTCAATATTTCCCTTAATAATTTTTTTAACGTAAAAATGAAGGACGGTTACTTTCTTCTACGATAACTTCCTCAATTTGTGGAAACCATTTTTCAGCCCAATTCTTAAGTTCTTCATCAACCTTTTTTTGAGACAGCGTAGCATATATTTCGGTTGTAAAAATAGATGAGTGTCCCAAAAATGTACGTATAACTTCCATATCTATTCCTGCTTCAAGCATATGTGAAGCTACAGTTCTCCTCATTGTATGAGGGGTATAATCATCGTAAGGAAATTTTTCGGGATACTGTTTTTTTAGTGCATCTATATATTTCTTGTAAACAGCTTCTATCGCAGATACAGACATATGGTCGTGTGTTTGTGACTTGAATAAAAATGTTTCAGGCTGATTGGCTATTTTTCGATATCGGATATAGTCCTTGATTAGTTTTGCACATGGTTCTGAGATATAGATAGTTCTGGATTTTTTCCCTTTTCCACGGATGATATCAACATTTGCTCCACCCTCTTTTTTAAAGCGGAAATTTTTAACCTTTAAATTACACGTTTCAGAACAACGTGCACCGGTTCCATACATTGTAGACAAGAGTACTTTATCCCTTTTTCCAATATCATAGTTATCATTAGGTGCATTTAATAGTAATTGTGTTTCTTCTACTGTAAATGTAGACTGAATTTTTCTTTCTGCTTTTTTCATGGGTATTTTCTTTAAAGCATTCTTAAAAAACGCAGCTTCAAGACATACATTTTGGGCGTATGATGCAAATGAATTTAGTGCGGCAAGTCGCTGATTACGAGTAGATGCGCTAACTTTTCTATTATCTTGAAGCCATTGTAAAAAAGATGTCAATGTTGTATAATCAAGCAAATCAAAAGAAATATTGCTTGAAGGAATATTTTTCTCATCATACAAATAGTCCACCAATAAACCGTATGTCGTCTTGTATGATTTGATTGTTCTTTTACTGCTGCCCTTTTCAAGAGGAAGATAGGACTCGGTAAACATTTCCAAAACGTCTAAAAAACTGTCTTTATCACTCTTCTTCATAGTGTACCTCCGGAAAAATATTTGCACTGTAATTTGCAAATTTCTGAAATTCATCTTCAAACATATCGCAAGTAAATTTCATGTAATGTTCTGTTTGCATTAAGTTGCTATGTCCAAGGTATATTGATAAATAAGGAATTGAGTTATCAATACTGATTCCTTTAGCAGCAAGCTGTTTGAATGACTTTAGTACAAAAACATGACGCAGACAATGAAAACAAGGACCACGTTCATATTTATCTTTTGATAAAATAATCCCATTCTTCTGAAGAGTCCATGCGAACCTAAAATATACTTTTGAACTATCAACATGGGTTGAACAATCTTTCCCCGGAAATAGCCATGCATCTGAATCGTGAATGTTCATAAGACAACAATACGCTTTCAGAATTTCCGTAAGACTTTCATGCATGGGAACTATTCTTGACTTGTTTCCTTTACCGTTTTCTACAGTGAGTACACCGTTTTCAATGTTAAAATGTTTCCTCTGCAAAGATATACATTCCGAGATTCTTAGTCCACAGCAAAGTGCAATACGCACAATTATAGGAAACTCTACATGCATATATGGAATAGAGTTGTTCCAACGAGATGGATAAGAATCAGCAGTTTCGATGATTGCATTGATTTCATCATCTGAAAAAATATATGGAATATAATCATCGTGACATTTTGGTATTGTTGGAATATACGCTTGTTCTCCGGATTTGCTAAGAAATTTGATAAAAAGTCGAATAGTACATACAGTATGCTGCACTGTGCTTTCAGAACCTTTTAGTGTTAGTAGCCATCCATCTATTGCTTCTTTTGTAATTTCCGAAAAATTATTATCAGCAAGATAATTATCAAAACTTTTCAGTTGACGAGTGTTGACCGTAATCGTTCGGCTTTTTAGGGAAACCTGCCTTATCGTTAAGAATTTACTCATGGCTTCAGCAAAAGCACTTCGAAATTCAACTTCTATCATAATGAAGACTTCCCTTCTAATAGATCTTTTAATAATCCTTTTGGAGGAGGTGCAGGAAGGGCACAATTACGCAAATGCTCTCTGTCAAGTGCGGCATAATGCTTGACGGCATTGGGATCCAAATGACCAAGTATTCTTTTTACTGAGCCATATGAAACACCACTGTTTACCATTGAAGTAGCAGCAGATGCTCTTCGAGAGTGAGGTCCAAATCTGCGACCAGCAGGATCTATATTAGCCTTTTTGATATATTTTATAGATATTTGTCTCAACGCAGCTGTTGTTAACGGCAAATAAGGAGCTTTTGACCTTAAGAAAACATGAATATCATCTGATTTCGGACGAGATGACTCTATATATTCCTTTAAAGCAATACTAATTTCCGGTAACATAGGTAAACTGATAGGATTACCTGTTTTTTCCTGAATATATGAAATTCTGCTGTTGTTAAAATCAAGGTCATTGAATGTAAGTTTTACAATATCTCCCGATCTCATAGTCAAACGTGATTCTAAAAGCATAATGCATTTATCACGCTTTCCTATATCGGTAGATACATCAATGGCTTGCTCTATTTGTAAAATCTCACTATCGCTGTATACAGACGGAAGAGGTTCATTTTTCGTTATCTTGGGTACAAGATAAGAATAATCTTTTTTACAAATTCCATTAGAATAAAGATACATTAGGAATTGTCGAACGCAACGCCAAAAGTTATTTCCGGAGTTAGCTAAACAAGATTGTATAATGAGTGAATCATTTAGTTCATCAAATGAATAACAACCCATTTGGTTTAAATAAAGACAAAAAGTCGTACAGTTTGAAATCTTAAACGATATTGTTGAGTACTTATTACCGTTTTCCAGACAGAATGAAGCATAATCATCAAGTTCGTCCTGAAATCCGATTAGCTGTGGCTTTTCGCAACTGCTATGTCGAGCTGCAAATCCCGTTCCAAAGTAAATATCATTTAGTTTAGAAATAAAAACTCTTAGTGCATTCTTAGTTGATTCTTTTCTTGAACGTACTGAAAAAAAGTCTTGGAAAAAGTCTTTTCCAATTTCAGGTGAATAATACTTAATACTATTTTCTTCCATGTATTTTTGTAACGAATTGAATCGAATTTCAAAGTAATAACGAGTACTATTTGAATATTCGTTCTCTGAAACAGCTTTAAAAAAATCCCTGCGTAAATCTGATAATATGCGTCCTTTATTTGCTATAGACATCAAATTATCCCTCCGTAAAATTTGATATTTAGATTATATTCGAGGGGTGTGTCAGTCTATTGATTATTCAAGGAATTTATAATGTTAAGATAGGAAAAAACAGGTGAAAGCGGATTTCCCTTGAATAAGTTATAGCAAGGAATAATCTATCGTGCCCTTTGTGAAGGTTGCGTGCAGGTTAAGCATT
>CACYDC010000277.1 GCA_902773025.1 uncultured Ruminococcus sp. | reverse complement strand
TTCTTTTCCATTTAAAGGACTTCCTTTCGATTATTAAATACAACAATATTATAGTACCATTTAAAAATCATGTCAATATTTTTGTTAGGTTTTCACTTAAATTTCTATAGGTTTACAATTGATTTCAGATAAAATCTGAAAAAGCCGTCCAGTTAGAATCAAAAGAAATTTTTGGTATAAAGTATTGTAAATAACAGCAAAAACAATTAAAATAAAAACAACGAAATGCTATTTCAGAGAATCCAGATTTCAGGGAGGAATACTATTATGCAAAACTTTGATTATATGACACCCACAAGGCTGATTTTCGGAAAAGGGGTGATATCCGGACTTGCTGATGTGATGAGGGGGTTCGGCAAAAAGATACTTCTGACATATGGCGGCGGAAGTATTAAAAAGATAGGACTTTACGATAAGGTAAAGCAGCTGCTTACGGACTTTGAAATATTCGAGCTTTCCGATATACAGCCGAATCCGAAATATGATCCGAGCGTACTTGACGGTGTAAGAATATGTAAGGAAAAAGATATTGATGTTATACTTGCAGTAGGAGGCGGAAGTGTACTTGACTGCTCAAAGGCGATTGCAGCAGGAGCAAAATATGATGGTGATCCGTGGGATCTTATTTCTTACAAGGTAAAGGCAAAATCAGCACTTCCTATCGTTGACATAATAACACTTGCTGCAACAGGAAGCGAATACGACTGCGGCGGAGTTATTTCAAGGACCGAAACAAATGATAAAATCGGATATATGGATCCCCATTTGTATCCTGCTGTATCATTTCTTGATCCGACCTACACTTTTAGCGTCTCAAAAAAGCAAACAGCAGCCGGATGCGCAGATGCAATGAATCACATTATGGAGCAATATTTCTGTGAAGATTCAACTATGCTTAATGATGGGTTTATGGAAGCAGGGCTTAAGAGTCTGATGGTAAATGCAAGGAAATGTATTAATGACCCGGATGATTATACTGCGAGAGCAGAGATGATGCTGAGCTGCACATACGGATGCAACGGTATATATTCACTCGGAAACAGTTACACGGGATGGCCGTGTCATGGAATGGAGCATGCGCTGTCCGCATACTATGACATTACACATGGAGAGGGTCTTGCAATAATAACTCCGAGATGGATGAGGTACATATTGTCTGAAAAAACAGTAGACAGATTTGTAAAATACGGAGTAAACGTATTTGGCATTGACAGTACACTCAGTAAGTTTGAAATTGCTGATAAAGCCATATCTGAAACGTACAGCTTTTTCGAGTCTATCGGAATACCGATGCATCTTAAGGAAGTCGGCATAGATGAAAGCTGTATCGGAGAGATGGCGCATCATGTTGCAGAAAATGAGGGTTTGGAAAACGCATGGGTACCACTCAGCGAACAGGATATAGCAGAGATATTTACTGCTTCGTTGTGATTTCTATCGACGGCGTTCAGTGTAAAATAATTCTGGGAGTTTTGAAAGACACTGTCGCATGACCGATACGTTATTACGCTGTTAACTAAGAACCGCGGGAGCAACGCTCAAACGCATACCACGCAGTGAGCGCAGCGAACGGAATCGCGAACACGACACTGGCGGCACTACGCCGAACGCGACGCCGTTTAAATGGTAGTGTGGCAGGGCCCCCCTGCGCTTTTTGGAGTAAAAAGATTTCGCACTCTGCGGAGTGCGACCAGGGGCTCCCTAAAGGGACTAACTTCGTGTCGCCCGCGGCCTTTGAAAAGGCCGGCGAAACTTTTGTGTTTTGTTACGAGAGTAGTCTATTATTAATATCCCAAAATCAGCGGGTGCAGGGGCCGCTCGCCCCTGCTGAGGTCCGGGCGAGTAGCCCGGCAGGGTTTGGGACAGAATCCCAACAAGATGACAATGTGGAAACCCCCACGTTGACAAAAAGAAACCGGTGTGATATTATAATTGTAGAAAAGATGGGAATTAGATCAGCAGAGTTTTTGTGTTTTTTGATAAAGTAGGTGATATTCATGGGTTATGATCGTATACCAAAAAGAATAGACCCTCAGTATTCAAACTTTGATAGTAATACGAATGAAATTGATATTTACGAGGAAAATAATACAGTCTATTATTTTCCGGATCGTGAGCAGAATGACTCTCCGCTTTCAGTTTTCAGCTTTATTATTGGATTGCTGTCAGTACTTTTGTGTTGGGTTCCGGTTTTGCCGCTGATTAGCGGTGTTATTGGTGTTTTTCTTGCGTCCCAGGATTCAAAACGCGCAGAAATGTGCAATCAGGATGTTCTCGGTACATCTGTCGCAGGTAAAACTTGCTCGATTGTAGGTATTATAATTAATATTATAATATATTCTGTTATTCTTATTCTGTCCTATGGTATTTCCTGATCCCTCGGAAATAGATTTTTCACTGCACTAAGGAGGTTATAATATGTATGACGATCAGTATGAAAAGACAACAGAAAATGAAAATCTGCCGATCTTTAATCCTCAGGTAATGGATGACGGTATACCTGATCCGCCGAGCCAGTTGGCAAAATATAACACTCCACAGACAACTCTTTCTAAGCCTAATTATAATTCGGGTTCAGGTTCTTCTGTCGGAAGTCTGATATGTGGGATGCTTGCTATTTTTAGCTGTGTTATGCCTGTTCTGCCGCTGATATTAGGGGGTATCGGCATATTTCTGGCACACGATAATAAAAAGAATAATGCCGCTCAGCTCAAAGAAAGAGAAGCAAGTGCGCTTGCCGGTCTTATCTGTTCGGGGATAGGTATTGGTGTTAATCTGCTTATATGGGTAGTTATCTTTTTGGCAGCACTGCTGTAATAAACGGGTATCGCCGGATAATGACGGAGGTGGTTGATTGTGAATAAAGAAGATATTGCTGTAAATTACAAGCATAACGGATGTAACTGCTGTCAGGCTGTTTTATTGAGTTTTTCCGATGAGCTCGGGATAAATAAGGATACTCTGAAAATACTCGGCGCCGGTTTCGGTGCAGGTATGGGTTGTATGAAGGCAAACTGCGGTGCACTTATCGGAGCTGTAATGGTCGATGATCTGATGAATAAGCGAAGAAATTCCTCTTCTTCAAGAAATATACTTTCACACTTTGAGTCAATGTGCGGCGCAATAAAATGCGCTGACCTTAAGGGTATTGAAACAGGCAGGATGCTTTGTTCATGTGATGATTGTGTAAGAAATGCAGTGAGAATCATTAATAAATGACAAAAACTTCCCAGAGCTTTATTACAAAGTCCGGGAAGTTTTTTGTGAATTAATAACCAGTTGGTTACAGCGTGGCAAAAATACGATTTTAAAATGGAATTTCTGCAAAAAACTATTTACAAATGCTTTTCTCTTTAGTAGAATAGAGTAATGCTGAATAAAAAAGTGTGAGGTACTGCCATGCTGTTTAAAAGTAAAAATACCTATCTAAATTTTGTGGACGGAGTAGGGTTTCTTCAGTTTCCGTCATTGTCAGAACTGAAATTCATTAATCATGCTTTTTCAACCCGGATAGGCGGGGTGAGTAATGGAGAATATAAATCCATGAACCTGAATTTCAAGCGCGGTGACGCTCCGGAAAATGTAACCGAGAATTATCGTATATTTTGCCGTGCGGCAGGCTTTGACTTAGATAGTCTTGTCAGCTCCAGTCAGGATCATAATACATTTGTAAGGAATGTTACTAAGGCGGACTGCGGTATCGGGGTAACAAGACCGCATGATATTGCAAGTGTGGATGCCTTGATAACAAATGAACCCGGTGTGACTCTTGTGACTCATTATGCGGATTGCACACCACTGTTTTTCGCTGATCCTGAAAAAAAAGTAATAGCGCTTGCACATGCGGGATGGAGAGGAACGATTGGAAAGATCGGTGAGGCAGTTGTTGAAAAGATGGAAAATGATTACGGATGTGACCCAACAGATATCATAGCTGTGGTGGGGCCGGCTATCGGTCCGTGCTGTTATGAGGTGGACACCCCGGTTTTTGAGGAATTTGCATCGCTGACAGAACTAAAACCGGCATATTTTACGAAAAGCCTCGGTATGGGCAAATATCTTATTGATCTTAAGGAAACTAACCGCCGTATGCTGATGGAAGCCGGACTTCTGAGTATAAATATAACTATAAGTGACGTATGCACAAAATGTAACAGCGGACTTTTGTATTCTCATCGTGCCAGCGGAGGAAAAAGAGGAGGACTTGTGGCAATGATGTGTATAAGATAAATAATCACCCGAAGGAAATTGACCTGACAGTTTCTTTCGGGTGATATTTATTTATTCTATCAGATCAATTCATCAATAATATCTGTATAAACAGATGGATTGTTAGAACCTTCTATCTGTTCGATTATTTCGTTATTGTGAAGTACAACGACAGCGGGCAGAACTTCAATTGAATATCTGTATGCAAGATCCGGCGATTGTTCGATATCCACAGCCAGGACATTTATTCTGTCTGCATACTGTGCAGCAATTTCCTCGATAATTGATTCAAATGCACGGCTTAATGCGTCTGAGTGATCGTAAAAAAACACAAGTACCGTACCGAATTCGGTCCTGTCATCAAAATCGTATGAATCTGTATAAATAATAAATTCGTTCATTTCATATCCTCCTGATATGGTGATCGAAAGAGTGGAAACAAAAAATTGCGATTACACATGGTAAGATATACCAAAAACGTCAACTTTCGCACATTGTCAGTGATATCATTGTTTCATGATAATTCTTATTTGTTTTTATTTCTATTATCGAGATATGTTCTCAGATTGAGAGCCGGTTTCCCGACAAAAGGCAGAAAGCCCTGTTTGAATTGTAAAGCATAAGAAATTCCCATGATAACAAGCATAATATATGCAACGCTTATTCCGACAGTCAGCAGGAGAATGATTATAGTTTGCACAACAGGAAAAGCAGATAAAAGCAGATAAAGAAGAAAATCAATAGAATAAAGCACAGTGAAAAAAACAAAAAGCACACCGCCCTGAAACGTATGGAAACGCAGGTCGGGGTTATTTTTCTCAACAGCGAAGTGTCCTATAATAAAAAGGATACTTACATATGAAATTGCCGATAAAAACCGAATATTACCGTTACTTTCGTTCATAGTATACCTCCGGAAAAGATGATATACATATTGTAAACCATTTTTCAGTAAATTTCAACCTTCCGCGGGTGTGACAAAAAGTGTAAAGTTCTGATAAAACAAAGGGTATAATACAGACAATTGATTCATATATATGTTGAGAAAGCCAAACGAGGCCAAAGCCTCAAGAAAGGAATGAAGCAAAATGACAGGATATTATCCTGAGGGCAGACTTATTGCAACTGCGGAAAACCTGGCTGCATTGCAGTCCTTATCCGCACTGACTGATGCGTATCATGAAGGCAGGATCCTTGAAGCAAGAGCAGCCGTATGTGATAGCTCACATAACCTGATCGTTGATCTCGGATTCATGAAGGGAATAATACCGAGAGAGGAGGGAGCAATAGGAATAAGAGAGGGTACGGTTCGTGACATTGCGGTGATTTCGAGGGTGAATCGACCTGTATGTTTTATAATTACAGATTTCACGAGAAATGAAGCAGGAAAAACAGTAGCTGTACTTTCCAGAAGGCTCGCGCAGGAAAGATGTCTGCATGAATATATTGAAAACCTGACACCGGGTGATATTATAGATGCAAAGATAACACATCTTGATTCCTTTGGAGCATTCGCAGATATTGGGTGCGGTATTGTTTCATTGCTTCCGATAGATTCAATATCTGTTTCCAGGATTGATCATCCCAGGGAAAGATTTTCCGTTGGAATGGAAATAAAAGCAGTTGTAAAATCATTTGAAGGCGGAAGGATAAGTTTGTCGCACAAGGAGCTCCTCGGAACATGGGAACAAAACATCAGCCGTTTTGAAATAGGTGAAACAGTAGCCGGTATTATCCGTTCAGTTGAGGAATATGGCGCATTTGTCGAGCTTGCGCCGAATCTTGCGGGACTTGCTGAAATGAAAGAAAATATTACAGCAGGACAGCAGGCAAGTGTATATATCAAAAATATCATTCCGTCAAGAATGAAGATAAAGCTGATAATAATCGATACATTTGATTATGAATATCATCCGTCCCAGCCGGAATACTTTTATAAAGGCGATCATATAGATTATTTCCGTTATTCTCCGCAGGCCTCAGATAAGGTAATAGAAACTGATTTTACAGATGAAGAGCTTTGTCAGCCGGTACTTGCGATAAGCAGGGTATAAATAACATTCGTTATTACCAAAAGCAAAGCTTTAACAAAATTACAGGGATTCTTTTGGGAGTCCCTGTAATTTTGTTAGAAAACAATCGAATATGAAATAATTATTATCAGCAGATTGCTGAGAAAAATATTACAGCCGGATAAAGCTTTAAATCACAAATCAGCATTTCACTAAGCATCAGGAATTTGTTTTTTTACATCCTCAGTGTACATAACAAGATAAACATCAAATTTTCCGTTTTCTGTTTCGATAGCCAGAATACCGTTATATCGTTCAACGGTATTAAGAACGGATTTCAGGCCGATACCGTGATTTTCAATGCTTGCTGTTGGAAGCCCGTTTTTGCCAAGAGTTACATGTCCCTTATACTCATTGGAAATATGAACAGCAAATGTCATTTCGCGCTGAAAGGTTATGGTGCAGTGTATTGTACGTCTTTCTTTTGGAAGTTCAGTGACAGCATGGATAGCATTTTCAAGCAGATTCCCAAGTACAGAACAGATATCCGATTCCTTGAAGGGTATGCTTTCAGGAAGGTTGATACCCCACATGATAAGTATATCCTGTTCCTTCGCGAGTTCAATATAATGTGATGCGACAGCATTAAGCACATGGTTTTCGAAATACTTTTTTCCTGATGGTTCTGTTGTATGAATAAATGGCCGTATATATTCAAGAAGCTTGTCTTTTTCATTTTTTTCGGCAAGCTTGTTTATCATCAGCAGATGATGACGAAAATCGTGACGCAGAGTACTTGTTTCATCAAGATAACGCAGGGTTTTGTAGTACTGTTTCTCCTCCATCTTGAGGATATTAAGGTTTTCTTGAAGCTTAGCCGTTTCAGACATATGATAGGCAATCCACCACATCATATGACACATAAACCATAATGTTATTGGTATCAGAAGCATGATAACTATGCAAACAATGCGAAGTCTGCCGACCATTACATTTTCCGGTTTGACAGGTGTCATCCAGACGGAAATAACTGTCATAATAAACGGAATGAATATCAGCCTTATCCATAGCTTATCGAGTGTGGGATTTTCAAGCATTTGCGGAATTTTCTTATACAGAGTGCGGAAAAAAGCAGCGCCGACGGCAAATGTTATTCCAAGACATATAAGAGCTGACGGGACGCGAAAAACACGTTCGTTGTTGCCAAGCTCGATAGGCGCGGTAACAAAGGTCGAATACATAGTGCAGAATCCGCAGAGCATTGAAGAGTTGAGAAAACAAAGTATTTTTTTTGACAATAAAATATCATAGCAAAAATGATATGCAAAAAAAAGCACAGGCAATGAGATTATCAGTGCAATATTTGAAGGAAGATGATAAACAGTGCATAAAGCCGAGCCGCTGAGTATCACAGTTGTAATTGTAACAGTGAGAATAATGACTATGTACTTTGTTTTGAGTCTTTGAAAATCAAGTACAGGTATTATGGATATCAATGCGGCCGGAAGAATCATAGAAAGCTCTAAAGTATAACGCAAGAATAGTTCAGCATTCAAAAGAAGAACCCTCCTTTGTATGTTTCAGAAACTTGTTTTGCAAGAAGCAATGATAGTTTTTTCCTGTCGCTTTTACGGACAGGATAAACATTGCCGTCCTGCATATTGATATTACCTCCGTTTATAGAAACTGCGAACTTTAGATTTATAATAATACCGCGGTTACATTCAAAGAAGTCATTGATATTTCTCAGCTGGACCGAGATTTCCTGATAGGTCGAAATACTGCGTAAAATACCCCCGGAAATAGTTTTGATATTTGTATTATGGTTATCGGAAATGACAGATATAATATCATCTGCAATGACCGTGTCCTCACGATGAGGCACTCTGACAGAAATTGTTTCAGGCTCTTTGGAATATTTTTCCATAGCTCTGTCCATAGTTTCAGAAAAATCATCAAAGGAAAAAGGTTTACGCAGATAACCGTGAGGGACAGCCTTGAATGTCTGAAAAACAAATTCTGTTGTTGTTGACATGAACACAATCACAATGTCTTTGTCAGTATGTCTGATTCTATCCGAGAGTTCAAGTCCGTTCATTTCGTCCATACAAACGTCGACAAAGATTATCTGAAAAGCTCCCTTTTTATAATCTATCAGAAATTCTTTACCGTCATGATATTCTCTGATATCAGGAGAAGCTGTATTATTAAGCAAAAAATACTGTTTTGTCATTGCAGATACAGTGTTTATATCATCAAGACAATCATCAATAACAGCAATATTGAGTTTGATAAAAATCACTCCATTCATTGTGCGATATATATAGTATAAAACATAAAATCATGTTTTGCAACATTTCAGCCCACGGTGCCGGCGGAGTGCCTCCGCGTACTTAACGCGGAATCAGATCGTTTTACGAATAAATAGTTAGTCTGTTCTGAGAATAAGCTAAAAATAATGAAGGGACTGCCGCGGAAAAAGCGGCAGCCCTGAAATACTTCTTATCAATATTTTATAGGATTCGATGAAAGGTACTTTTTGACCATAAGAGCAACCTTGAAGATAATAGCATCTTCAAACTCTCTCAAATCAAGACCGGTAAGCTTTTTGATTTTTTCAAGTCTGTACACAAGAGTATTTCTATGAACAAAAAGCTTTCTTGAAGTTTCGGAAACGTTAAGGTTATTTTCGAAGAAGCGCTGAATGGTAAACAGAGTTTCCTGATCAAGAGATTCGATAGACCCTCTTTTGAATACTTCTTTGAGGAACATATCACAAAGCGTTGTCGGAAGCTGATATATAAGACGAGCGATACCGAGCTTATCATAGCTTACGATCGAACGTTCGGTGTCGAATACCTTACCGACCTCAAGAGCGACCTGAGCCTCTTTGAATGAACGTGCAAGATCCTTGATACCCGTAACAGGTGTACCTATACCGATCACACAATGAGTATAGAACTCCCCTGACAGGGTGTCAACGATAGAGCTGGCAAGTTTTTCAAGATCTTTTGAATCGATATCCTGTTTGATCTCCTTAACAAGAGCAATATCAGTTTCGTTGATATTAATTACAAAATCCTTTGATTTATCCGGGAAAAGATTTTGTATAACATCGTAGGCGGAAATATCTGTTTTTGCAGAGATTTTTATAAGCATGCAGACCCTTGTAACATCCGCATTAAACTTAAGCTCACGCGATTTAAGATAAATATCACCCGGGAGGATATTATCAAGGATAACATTCTTGATAAAGTTGCCTCTGTCGTATTTTTCATCGTAGTACTGTTTAATGCTGCCGAGAGAAACAGCAAGGATAGCGGCATATTTCTGAGCAGCATAATCATTACCGGCAACAAAAACCGCATATTCACTCCTCGGTTTATTGCCGAAGGACTTATATGTATATCCGTTAAGAACAAACGGAGCTGTCGAAGTGAGCATTTCGGAGGTTATATGTTCGTTGACTTCTCCGATCTTGCCAAGTTCACTGCATGCTATAACTACGGATGTTTCGTCAATTATACCAATGGTTCTGTCTATGGTATCTCTCATTTGATGGATAACACCCTGAAACAATCTGTTGGACATATTATTTACCTCACTTTATGATTTTCTAAGATTGTTTAATGATTCTGAAATAAATCCGTGGGGGCACAGGTAATCCGGTAGTGCCCAAAAGCTACTATATACATTTTACACAAAAGAAAAAGAAATTGCAACTGTTTTATCGAAAATTTATTATTTTTAATCCAAAAAATTATATAAGTCTACAAAATGCAGCATGAGCATTTAATATGTGATAAAAATAAATAATAAAATATATCATCGTTTTAATAAAATTTTTATAACGTCCAAGAAATAATTAGTCACATATAGATTAAAATGACATTGTGGTGGTGAAATTGACTATAGATAATAATGAAGATGCAGACACTGTTTTCACAAAAAATCAATGTCAACATAAGCTTCTTTTGTTGATTTTTGTATATGATGATGTTATAATAAAAAATAACAAAAAAATCGAGTGATATTATGGTATTATCAAGAGGGGAGAGTGCTTATATGAAAAAACCTGAGCTTCTTGCACCGGCAGGCGATCCGGAATGTTTTGAAGGTGCGCTGAAATTCGGAGCGGATGCAATATATCTTGCCGGAACAGAATTCGGCATGCGTACTGCGTCAAAGAATTTTACCGTGGATGAGCTAAAAAAAGCAGTTGATGATGCGCACGCTAAAGGAGTGAAGGTCCACGTCACCTGCAATGTACTTCCGAGAAACGATGAGATCGACAGACTTCCGGAATTTCTTTGTAATGTACAGGATGCAGGGGTGGATGCCCTGATAATAGCTGATCTGGGTGTAATGTCACTGGCTGAGAAATATGCTCCGAAGGTTCAGCGTCATGTTTCGACCCAGGCTGGAGTAGTGAACTACAGGACTGCTAGGGTGCTGTATGAAATGGGAGCATCAAGGGTGGTTCTTGCGAGGGAACTTACTCTTGAAGAAATAAGCGATATCAGAGCAAAGATTCCGGCGGAGCTTGAACTTGAAGCCTTTGTTCACGGATCAATGTGCGTATCGTTTTCGGGCAGATGCCTGATCTCAAGCTACATGACAGGAAGAGATGCAAACAGGGGCGATTGTGCCCAGCCGTGCCGATGGAAATATCAACTTTATGAAGAGCACAGAGAAGGACAGTATTTTCCGGTTGAAGAAACAAAGGACGGCACATTCCTTTATAATTCGAGAGATTTGTGTATGATAGAGCATATTCCCGAGCTTGTAAAGGCCGGAATAGATAGTTTTAAAATTGAAGGAAGAGCAAAATCCGCATATTATGTATCTGTTATCACAAATGCATATCGACATGCGATAGACGAGTGTATTGAAAATAACGGAAACGAACCGCTGTCACCATGGATACGTGAAGAACTTGAAAAGGTAAGCCACAGAGAATACAGTACAGGCTTTTTCTTCGGAGGAGAACCGGGACAAGTGACAGATAACGGAGGATATATTCGCCATTATGATGTAGTAGCAGTATGTGATGAATACAAAAACAATACGGCATATCTTACACAGAGAAACCGTTTCTTTATGGGTGACAGACTGGATGTTCTGCCGCCAAGCGGAGAACCGTTTGAGATAATGGTGGATTATATGCAGAACGAAAAAGGCGACCAGATAGATGTTGCGCCTCATGCGATGCAAAAGGTAATAATTCCGAGTAATGTTGAGATACCTGCGGGATCGGTACTCAGAAAGCAGAGGACAGAGTAATAATGAAAATACTGAACATACACGGCTATCAGGGAAATGCAGCAAATTCAGCGTATAGCGCGCTAAGGGAATGCGGATTTGATATTATTTCACTACAGATAGATTATGACAGAACATCTCCCGAATCGGTAATGCAGCTGCTGAACAGCCAGTTTACAAATAATTTTTGCAATGCAGTTGTCGGAACAAGTCTGGGAGGATTCTATGCGGCATTGATAAGCGCGAAAAATGAATGTCCGTGTGTACTTGTAAATCCTTGTCTTATGCCGTTTCTTCATTTGCCAAGATTAGGTTATTGCAGTGATGAAGGTCTGAACGAATACATAAGACTGTTTTCCGGGCTTGCAGAAATAGAATCGCGTAAGGTATCTACGATAGTGGGAGGTCAGGATGAACTGATTGATACACATGATTTTACGAGAAGACTATTGCAGAATGAGAAGTATATAGTTGTACCGGACGGAAAACACAGCGGTTCTACGATGCCGCTTGTAGATATTTTCAAGGATCATATGGAAGCATTTTTTGAGGATGAAACGTAATGGGTAAGAATTATTTCGATAAGAATGATTTCAGCGCTTTGGATGATTATGAAGCAAGACGAAGGGCTCAGGCAAATGCGAATCTTAATTCATTGCTCGGAGGACAAAATGAATTACAGAATACTAACGTAAGTGTATTGGATGATTATGAAGAAAGGCGCAGAGCCCAGGCAAATGCAAATCTGAATTCATTTTTAAGCGGACAAAATACTTCACATGATACTAAAAGATATATAGGTAAAGATAATTTATATAAATCGCAGGAACGATCATATGAAAGTACTGACGATGCCGCCCGCAAATATGCATACAGCCGTGATGCGCGGAATCAGATGGATGATATGATACGGGATTATAAAAATTCAAGGAAACAGAAGCGCTTTGTAACCGGCAAGTTGATGAGAGGTCTTTCAGTAAGTGAATCTCCTGAATTTGGTTTTTACGATGATACAAAAACAAAAAGAAACCGGCATCCTCTTTTTACATTTATTCTGTTGTTTGCTATAGGTTTAGCGTTTATGGGATACGGTATTATAAATCCGATAAAAACTATAACGCAGGCAAATGAATCACAAAAAGCGATAAACTCTTATACTCCCGTTTCCGGTACCGTTACATTTGTAAGCAAGGATGGTATGAGAAGAGGTGAGCAGCTGAGTTATCATATTACCTACACATATATATATGATGATAAAGAATATAAAGACTATAAATATCTTTCTCCTGCCTCCGCGGCAAAGGTGGGGCTTGATGATACCAAAATAAGGAATAAAACAATTACTGTATATGTTGATCCGTCTGATCCCAATAAATCAATGCTTACTGCGCTCCCATATCCGCAGCTGTACGAATGGCTTTTTTTTCCGGCCGGCATTATTCTTGAGATAATAGCATTTGTATATAGAAAGAAAAACTTTTAATGTTTTCACGTTTGCTCCCGGATATTTCACAAGTAAACTGAAAAATGACGCATAATCAGGAAAGGTTATTATATGGATAGATTCAAACTTGTATCCGAATATCATCCGACAGGAGATCAGCCGCAGGCTATAGAAAAACTGGTAAACAGTATAAACGCAGGAAACAGGGAACAGACTTTGCTTGGCGTAACGGGTTCGGGCAAGACATTTACAATGGCGAATGTAATTGCTGAGTTAAACCGTCCTACATTGGTACTTGCGCATAATAAAACACTTGCGGCACAGCTTTGTGAGGAATTCCGTTCGTTCTTTCCGGATAATGCGGTAGAGTATTTTGTATCATATTATGATTACTATCAGCCGGAAGCATATGTTCCGACAACGGATACTTATATTGAAAAGGATAGCTCAATAAACGATGAAATTGATAAGCTGCGTCATTCTGCAACATTGGCGCTTTCAGAACGCAGAGATGTAATAATTGTCGCAAGTGTATCGTGTATATATTCTCTTGGAAATCCGATCGATTACAGGAATATGGTAATATCTCTGCGCCCGGGAATGGAAAAATCACGTGATGAGCTTCTTGGAAAGCTTGTAGAACTGCAATACGAGAGAAATGATATAGATTTTACCCGAAACCGTTTCCGTGTACGTGGAGATGTTGTGGAGATATGTCCGGCATATTCCACTGATACGGTAATTCGTGTAGAGTTTTTCGGCGATGAAATTGACAGGATAAGCGAACTGAATCCGGTAACCGGAGAATTGAAAGCAAATCTTCGTCATGCGGCGATTTATCCTGCGTCACATTATATAGTGCCTAAAGAAAAAATAGAAACAGCAATAAAAGAAATAGAGGCTGAGCTTGAAGAACGAATAACCTTCTTCAAGGCAAGAGGCAAGCTTCTTGAAGCACAGCGTATTGAACAGCGTACAAAATATGATATCGAAATGCTCAGGGAAATCGGCTTTTGCAGCGGAATTGAGAATTATTCCCGCATATTATCGGGAAGAAAACCCGGTTCGGTGCCGTATACACTGCTTGACTATTTTCCTGATGATTATCTTTTGTTTGTCGATGAATCTCATGTCATGCTTCCTCAGGTAAGAGGAATGTACGGAGGCGACAGGGGCCGTAAGGAAAATCTTGTTGAATATGGTTTTCGTCTGCCTTCAGCGTACGATAACCGGCCGCTAAACTTTGACGAATTCTATGAACGGATCAATCAGGCTGTATTTGTCAGCGCGACTCCCGGTGATCTTGAACTTCAGAACAGCGCAGTAGTTGCGGAACAGGTGATACGTCCGACAGGTCTGCTTGACCCTGAGATAAGTATACGTCCGGTTGAAGGAGAGATGGATGATCTGATATCTGAGATAAATAAGCGTATAGAAAAGCATCAGAGGACCCTTGTTACTACTCTGACAAAGCGTATGGCAGAGGATCTGACGGAATATCTGACAACAATGGGGATCAAGGTGCGTTATATGCACCATGATATAGATACTGTTGAGCGAATGCAGATCATACGTGATCTCCGTCTGGGAGAGTTTGATGTATTGGTCGGAATAAATCTGCTCAGAGAAGGACTTGATATTCCGGAGGTATCGCTTGTGGCGATTCTGGATGCCGACAAAGAAGGATTT
This sequence comes from uncultured Ruminococcus sp., assembly GCA_902773025.1. GTDB lineage: Bacteria > Bacillota > Clostridia > Oscillospirales > Acutalibacteraceae > UBA1213. The sequence goes on along the minus strand of CACYDC010000277.1, from coordinate 11,199 downwards.
CTCAGAAGTGAACGCTCTCTTATACAGACGATCGGCAGAGCGGCAAGAAATGCTGAGGGTACAGTAATAATGTACGCTGACTGCGTTACCGATTCAATGGAAAAAGCAGTTACCGAAACTGAACGAAGACGCGGGATACAGATGAAATACAATGAGGAACACGGTATAGTTCCAAAAACCATTATAAAAAAGGTCAGCGATATAATAGAGATATCTTCTGCGACTGAGGAAAAGCTCAGGAATAAAACAAAAATGAGCAAAGCCGAAAGAGAAAAAATGATCGCACAGCTTACAAAAGAAATGAAAGCAGCGGCAAAACTGCTTGAATTTGAGCATGCAGCATATCTTAGGGATAAGATCAAAGAGCTGCAGGAAGGAAAATAATAGATGCAAAGCCTTTAATATTAAAATAATACTAAGAGATGAGAGAACAAAATGGATATCAAGGGACTTGACAAAATCAAAAATATGAATAATAATGACAGTGAAGAAATCAGGGTGACAGGACTGGATTTCAACAATCAGACTGTGAATAATACAAGTGAACAGGAATCAGAGCAAAGCTATGATTTTATCAGAAAGCTTGATACAGATCACAGTGAGCAGAATGAACACGGAGTTACTGGACTGGATTTTATTACTCACGGAGTAGGTGTCAGCGAGGAAGTAAGCGCATCTGAATTTGATTTTATCAGCCGTGAGGGAGAAAGTAAGGGCAGTTCGGATTCTCCTGAGGGACTTGACAGTATAAAACAAATCGAATTCGGAGATATGGGTATTACTATACATAACGATTGATACTGTCGTAATTATAGAATCGAAAAGAGGAAAGATTTTGGCAAAAAAACAGGAAAAACAAGCTTATGGAAACGAAAGTATAACAACGCTTAAGGGTGCAGACAGAGTCAGAAAACGTCCGGCAGTAATTTTTGGATCGGACGGAATAGAGGGCTGTCAGCACTCTGCTTTTGAGATACTCTCAAACTCAATAGATGAAGCAAGAGAGGGCTACGGCAGGGAAATAAAAATAACAAGGTTTTCGGATCATTCAATTGAGATCGAAGATTTCGGCAGAGGTATCCCTGTAGATTATAATAAAAATGAGGAACGATATAACTGGGAACTGGTATTCTGTGAGCTTTACGCAGGCGGAAAATATAACAATAACGAAGCCGAGAATTATGAGTTTTCACTCGGTCTTAACGGATTGGGTCTATGTTCGACACAGTATGCGTCAGAATATATGGATGTTGAGATAAGGCGTGATGATACACTTTTTACACTGCATTTCGAGCATGGTGAAAATATCGGAGGTCTTAAGCGCGAGGAATACAAAGGCAGTAAAACAGGTACCAAAATAAGGTGGAAGCCTGATATTGAGGTATTTACCGATATAAATATCACGGATGATTATTTCACAGATACTATCAGACGTCAGGCAATCGTAAATGCAGGGATACGTTTTATTTACCGTAGTCAGAAGGATGACGGAAGCTTTGATGAACAGGTATTTATCTATGAAAAAGGAATAGAGGACCATGTCAAAGAGCTTGTGGGGGAAGATGCGCTTTCAACTGTACAGTTCTGGCAGACAGAGAAGATGGTACGTGACCGTGATGATAAGCCTGAATATAAGACAAAGATAAATGTTGCGCTTGCGTTTTCAAATAAAATAAGCACAGCGGAGTATTATCACAATTCATCATGGCTTGAATACGGAGGCGCTCCCGAAAAGGCTGTAAAAAATGCATTTGTATATTCAATAGACAATTACCTGAAAAGTAACGGCAAATATTCAAAGAATGAAGCAAAGATCAATATAGACGATGTAAAGGATTGTCTTGTGATAGTAATATCATCATTCTCGAGCGTTACATCATACGAAAACCAGACTAAAAAAGCTATAAACAATAAGGGTATACAGGATGCCATGACGGAATATCTTCGTCATCAGCTTGAAGTATATTTTATAGAGAATAAGCTTGATGCGGATAAAATAGCTGCACAGGTTCTCATAAATAAGCGCAGCCGTGAAAGCGCCGAAAAAACCCGTTTGAATATTAAAAGGACACTGGCAGGCAATATGGATATGACAGGCAGGGTGGCAAAATTTGTTGACTGCCGCAGCAAGGATAAGAACGAACGTGAATTGTTTATAGTGGAGGGTGACTCAGCACTCGGAGCCTGTAAACAGGCAAGAAATCCGGATTTTCAGGCGATAATGCCAATAAGGGGAAAAATACTCAACTGCCTTAAGGCTGACTATAATAAGATTTTTAAAAGCGAGATCATAACGGATCTTCTTAAAGTGCTCGGCTGCGGTGTTGAAGTAAAATCAAAGGCGAATAAGGATCTTGCAACATTTGATATGGAGCTGCTGCGTTGGAATAAGATAATTTTTTGTACCGATGCAGATGTAGACGGTTTTCATATACGTACGCTTTTGCTCACGATGATATACCGTCTTGCGCCTACACTTATCAGAGAGGGTAAGGTATATATTGCCGAATCACCGCTTTACGAAATAACATCAAAGGAAAAGGTATATTTTGCATATACGGAAGCAGAAAAAGAGCAGTTTATCAAAGAGATCGGCGATCAGAAATTCACCATTCAGCGTTCAAAGGGACTTGGTGAAAACGAACCTGATATGATGAGTCTGACGACAATGAATCCTTCGACACGCAGACTTATAAAAATAATGCCTGACGATGCAGCTATGACAAGCGAAATGTTCGATATACTTTTGGGGGATAACCTTTCTGTGCGCCGTGATTATATCATTGAAAACGGCGCAAATTATATAGATGATGCTGATGTTTCGTGACGGGAACAGGAGTAAAATCAGATTAACACCGTTCGTCATAAAAATATAGTAAAAATCGGGTGCAGGGAGGTTTCTCCCTGCCGAGGGTCCGGGGGCGCGGGTGTCCGGTGGACACCGCTGCGCAGCAGCAGCGCCGACCGAGCCGGCAGGCGAGACTCGAGCAGCCCCAATACAGATAATTGATAGAGAGAATAGAATAGAATAGTGAATCGGGAGAGAAAATATGGCAAGAAAAAGGACACCTAAAAGAGATGCGGCTGCTTCAAAAATACAGGGATATATCGCAGGCGCAGGTGAGGTGGTTGAGGAAAAGATAGTTTCTACACTGCAGGAGAATTTTATGCCTTATGCAATGAGCATAATTCTCAGCCGTGCGATACCCGAGATAGACGGGTTCAAACCATCCCACAGGAAACTGCTTTATACAATGTATAAAATGGGTCTGCTTGGCAGTACAAGAACAAAATCAGCCAATATAGTAGGACAGACGATGAGGCTTAATCCGCATGGCGATGCCGCTATCTATGATACGATGGTTCGTCTTAGCAGAGGATATGAGGCGTTGCTGCACCCGTTTGTTGATTCAAAAGGAAATTTTGGTAAATTCTACAGCCGCGATATGGCATGGGCAGCTTCGCGATATACAGAAGCAAAGCTTGATCCGATATGTAACGAGCTTTTTCGGGATATAGACAAGGATACGGTGGATTTTGTCGATAACTATGATAATACAATGAAAGAGCCTGCGCTGCTGCCGGCGGCATTTCCGTCAGTGCTGGTAAATGCAAATACGGGTATAGCTGTAGGTATGGCAAGCTCTATATGCTCGTTTAATCTGTCCGAGGTATGTCAGACAACAATAGGACTTTTGCGTGACCCGGACTTTGATATAATGTCAACGCTCATTGCGCCGGATTTCACCGGAGGCGCGCAGATCATCTATGATAAAAAGATCATGCAGAGTGTGTACGAGACCGGAAGGGGAAGCATCCGTCTGAGAGGACGATATACCTACGATAAATATGCAAACTGTATAGATATACTTTCTATACCTCAGACTACGACCAGTGAGGCAATTATCGAAAAGGTAATAGAGCTTGTCAAGGGCGGAAAGATAAAGGAAATATCTGATATACGTGATGAAACAGGTATTGACGGCCTTAAGATAACGATCGACCTCAAAAGAAATACTGACCCCGATAAGCTTATGACAAAGCTTTATAAAATGACTACACTCGAGGACAGCTTTTCCTGTAATTTCAATGTTCTCATTGCCGGAACACCAAGGGTGCTGGGCGTTCGTGAAATACTGAATGAATGGTCGGCATTCCGTATAGAATGTGTCCGCCGCAGAACGTATTACGACCTGCATAAAAAACAGGACAGACTGCATCTTCTGAGAGGTCTTGAGAAGATATTGCTCGATATTGACAAGGCAATAAAAATAATCCGAAATACAGAGGAAGAATCAATGGTTATTCCTAATCTTATGTCGGGATTCGGAATAGACGAAATACAGGCGGAATACGTTGCAGAAATAAAACTTCGTCATCTTAACAGAGAATATATTCTGAAAAGAACAGATGATATTTCACAGCTTGAAAAGGAAATCTCAGAGCTTGAATCTATTCTCGGAAGCAAAACAAAGATAAAGAATATCATAATACGTGAGCTTTCGGAAATTGCCGAAAAATATGGTCAGCCGCGTAAAAGTATGATCATTTATGCGGAGGATATTGAAGATGATGCGGTTGCAGAGGAAGTACCTGATTATACCGTAAATCTTTTTTTCACAAGAGAAGGGTATTTCAAGAAGATAACTCCGCTTTCTCTTAGAATGAGCGGAGATCATAAGCTTAAAGACGGCGATGAGATAATTGAGCATTTTGAAATGACAAATAATACCGAAATAGTCTTTTTCACGGATAAGGCAAAGGCATATAAATGCAAGGCATCTGATTTTTCGGATACAAAGACAAGTGTTCTCGGTGACTATATTCCATCGAAGCTTTCGTTTGACGAGGGTGAGAATGCTATATATATGATTCCTACAAAGGATTATACGGGCTATGTATTCTTTGTATTTGAAAACGGAAAGGTAGCAAAGGTGCCTTTGGAATCCTACGCTACCAAAACCAATCGTAAAAAGCTTACAGGAGCATATAGTGAAAGTGAAAGACTTGCGGCTGTATGTTATGTACCTGATGATGAATCAGATGTTGTGATCGTTTCCACATCAGGCAGAGCGCTGATATTCAGATCAGGCGATATTCTTGCCAAGACAACACGTACAACACAGGGTGTTGCCGTTATGAAACAGAAAAAGGGCCACAGGGTAATAAGCGCAAAACTGTTTGAAGAGGGTATGATGAGCGATCCTGAACGCTACAGGGCAAAAAGCATACCGTCTATGGGACAGCTTCCTAAATCTGCAAGCGGTGAGCAGATGACGATGTAGCTTCAAACGAAAAAAGTATAGTATTTACCGACAAGCCGGCGGCATTTCTGCGTGCAGCTTGTCGGTATCATTGACAGAATTATTATAACGAAGCCGGCACTTAATGCGACTTCAATGATGACGGAAAAGATTATTCCGACAGTATAAAGTATATCCGATTTTATATAAAATTATACAAATAAGGCCTGACGGATTAATGAGTCGGTAAAGAAATTGGAAAACAAAGTGGATACGGGTTGGTGTTTACTATTGCAATAATATGAAAATTTCGTTAATTTTGAATGAAAATTATTTAATAACCCTTGACTTTATGTAAAATTTGTGCTAAGGTTAATGAAGAGGTATCTGAAAATGGGAAAAGTGACAGTTATTACATCTGGAAAGGGCGGAACAGGCAAGTCGACGCTTGCGGCCGGACTCGGAGCGTCATTAGTTAGGCGCGGAAACAGAGTCCTCATAATAGACTGTGATGCCGGTATGAGAGGAATTGATCTCATGCTGGGAGTGAGCGGTGAATTGGTTTTTGATATTGCAGATATCGTAAACGGAAATTGTATGCCTGCAAATGCGATCTATCCGTGTAAGACTGTACCTGAGCTGTATATACTTCCTGCGCCGCAGAATGTAAGAGATAAGGTGAGCCCGTATATAATGCGTCAGCTCGTCAGAGTATTGGTCAAGTATTATGATCATATTCTGATTGATTGTCCGGCAGGAATAGGTATGGGTTTTGAATCTGCAGCAGCCGCAGCTGAAAGGGCATTGATAGTAGCAAATGCAGAGCCGCTTTCGCTGCGCGGATGCGATAAGGTCAGGAGTAAGCTCAGACAAATGAATATTCCGGAGATACTGCTTATTATTAATCGATTTAATGAGCGAAAATTCAGAAGACTGAATGTATTTCCAGATCTTGATGCCGTGATCGACAGGGCAGGAGCCAGGCTGCTCGGTATAGTACCCGAGGATAATGCAGCAGCTGCCTGCGCGCAAAGAGGAGAGCCTGTAGAAGGAAGAATGAAGGCAGTATATGCCTTTGACAGGATTGCAGCAAGACTGGACGGGTCGGATGCGCCGCTCGAACTTTAGTCATAATTTAACAACAGGGGGAGTTAATAATGAATATTGCGCTGATTGCACATGATGCGAAAAAAGAGCTTATGGTACAGTTTTGCATAGCTTACTGCGGAATTCTGAGCAGACATAATCTTTGTGCAACGGGAACTACCGGAAAAATGGTTTCGGAAGCAACAGGACTTGAGATACAGAGATTTCTCGGCGGCTCACAGGGCGGAGATCAGCAGATAGCCGCAAGAGTTGCATTCAATGAAATAGATATGCTTATATTTCTTCGTGATCCGCTCGATCCTAAGCCGCACGAACCCAATGATATGAATCTTCTCAGACTTTGCGATATGCATAATATTCCGGTTGCGACAAATATAGCTACCGGTGAGGTTCTTATTCACGGTCTGGAAAGAGGAGATCTTGATTGGCGTAATATTGTCAGATCATAAAATGAATTTGAATGGCTTTGCGGTCGGTGATCCCGGCCGCTGATTTTTTAAAAGCTTGTTTCCAACAAGCAAAGGCAAGCCATATGCATACTTTGAGGTTATAATCTCAGGAGGGAATATGAAAAACTATCTGATTTGTTATTATATTTTGCAGCAATGCCTGTTTGAAACACTGGAGGACGATCTTGCGGTGCTGCTAACGAAAATGTCGCCTGAATCGACGGGTGATGGAACTCCGGCAGATGCTAAAACCTACGACCGATGGAAAAATGTTATTGATATAAACACAATGAATAATAGAGAAATCAGACAGAAGATAGCCCATAGATTGGAACTGACTGCATATGAAGTCAGTAAAACGATTGATCTTCTGCAAAACAGAGATGATATTGATCATTATTATGAACAGGCTAAGGAAAGAACAGAGGAATTTTTACAGGATTATAAAATATAAAGAATTGATCATAAAATTAATATATTGGGAGGAAATAAAAAATGTTATTTATAGAATATCCGAAATGCACAACGTGCAAAAAAGCTAAAAAGTGGCTTGATGAGCATAAAGTTGAATATACCGACCGTCATATCAAGGAGGATAATCCGACATTCGATGAATTGTCAAAATGGCAGAAGGAAAGCGGTATCCCTGTCAGGAAGTTTTTTAACACAAGCGGTATGCTTTATCGCGAAATGCAGCTTAAGGATAAGCTGACTGAGATGACAGAAGAGGAAATGCTGAAACTTCTTTCAACTGACGGTATGCTCGTAAAACGACCGCTGATTATTGAAGGAAAAACAGTTCTGGTCGGCTTTAAAGAAAAGGAATGGGAAGAAAAGCTTCTCTGACAGAAAAATAAAATTACAGCAGTATTACAATTTAAAAATCGGTAATGGAGGTTGTAATGAAGGATTTTTTACCGATCAGTAAAGAGGATATGAAAAAAAGAGGATGGGACTGGGTCGATTTTGCATTTGTTATTGGGGACGCGTATGTTGACCACCCGTCCTTCGGCCCTGCAATAATCAGCCGTGTCCTTGAATCAGAAGGGTACAGAGTAGGTATTATCGCGCAGCCTGATTGGAAGGATGAAAACAGTATAGATGTTTTCGGCGAACCAAGGCTTGGATTTCTGATTTGCGCAGGCAATATGGACTCTATGGTGAACCATTATTCCGTTTCAAAAAAACGCCGTTCAAAGGATTTTTTTACTCCGGGAGGTGTGATGGGGAAACGCCCCGATCATGCAACTGTAGTCTATGGAAATCTTATACGCAGAAAATATAAAAATAAACCTGTCATAATAGGCGGGATCGAAGCAAGTCTGCGCCGTATGGCTCACTATGATTATTGGGATGACTGCCTTAAGCGGTCGGTACTGCTTGATTCTCAGGCTGATATTATATCGTATGGAATGGGCGAAAAATCCATTGTGGAAATTGCGGATTCCCTTAACAGCGGTATACCTGTTGAAGAACTAACATATATTAAAGGAACAGTGTTCAAAACAAGGACTCTCGATAATTTATATGATCATATCATGTTGCCGGGGTATGATGAGCTTTGCGCCGATAAACTGAACTATGCGAGAAGCTTTTATATACAGTATTGCAATACAGATGCTTTTTCAGGGAAATGTCTTGCAGAACCATATCCGGACGGCACATACGTTGTTCAGAATCCGATGTCGCCTCCACTGACAACAGAAGAAATGGATAGGGTATATGCGTTACCGTATATGAGGACATATCACCCGGTGTATGAAAAAGACGGCGGAATAGATGCTATCAAAGAAGTTAAATTCAGTCTGATCAGCAGCCGGGGATGCTATGGCGGATGTAATTTCTGCGCGCTGACATTTCACCAAGGAAGGATCATTCAGGCAAGAAGCCATGAATCAATAATTGAAGAAGCAAAACAAATAATAAAGGATCCGGAATTCAAGGGTTATATCCATGATGTAGGAGGCCCGACAGCAAATTTTCGTAAGCCTGCCTGCAGCAAACAACTTACAAAAGGAGTATGTACAAATCGTCAGTGTCTTTTTCCGAAGCCATGCCCGAATCTTCAGGTTGATCACAGCGATTATCTTGATCTTCTCCGGAAACTCAGAGCCTTGCCGGGCGTGAAAAAAGTTTTCATTAGGTCGGGTATACGCTTTGATTATATTATGGCAGACCCAGACGATACATTTATGCGCGAAATGTGTGAGCATCATATAAGCGGACAGCTTAAGGTAGCGCCGGAGCATATATCCGATACGGTTCTGAGGACTCTCGGAAAACCTGAAAACAGTGTGTATAAAGCCTTCTGTAAAAAGTATTCGATGATAAATAAGAAGTTAGGAAAGCCACAGTATCTGGTTCCGTATCTTATGTCATCACATCCCGGTTCAACATTGAAAGAGGCAATTGAACTGGCAGAATATCTGAGGGATAATCATCTCAGCCCTGAACAGGTTCAGGATTTTTATCCTACCCCTTCAACAATATCCACCTGTATGTATTATACAGGTGTTGATCCACGGACAATGAAACCGGTTTTTGTTGAACACAGTCCTCACGGCAAAGCAATGCAGCGCGCGCTTATACAGTATAAAAACCCTAAAAACTACGATCTGGTGCGTGAGGCCCTTGAAACAGCACATCGTACCGATCTTATCGGCTTTGATAAAAAATGCCTGATCCGTCCGAGAAATAAAAATGATGAAAGCAAAATAAAAAGGAATTCATCCGGCAGTAAATCAAAGAACGGAAAACAGAAAACAGCAGAGGAACTTAAATACGGAATATCGTTTGAAAAGTATGACAGCATACAAAATACAAAAAATGAGCGTATCCGACAGAACAGGGCTAAAAGAAGAAAGCGCTGAAAAGGATTTTGTATAATTCATTTCGTATTTATTATGAATTTGTAAATTCAGGTCGGACGGTGACGATTTCCATTGATTTTGGCATATAATTGTGCTAATATTATACCAATAAATAAACTGTTGGATGGAGGTGCAGTTATATGCTTGCAATATGGGTAGTAGTAATAGTGCTGTCTTGTGCTATGGAAGTTGCGACTCAGCTGCAGCTTGTGTCAGTCTGGGCAGCGCTTGGCGGTGTGGCGGCGCTTGTCGCCGATGTCCTGGGTGCAGATACAACAGTTCAGATAATTATCTTTTTTGCAGTAACGTTTGTGTTCCTTGCAGTAACAAGGCCTATCGTTCACCGGCTTACAAAAAATGTTGAAAACGTTCCGATGAATGCGGATATGAACATAGGAAAGACGGGATATGTAACAAAGATAATTGATGAAGCATCAGGAATATTCCGGGTGAATGTATCCGGAGATGACTGGTCGGCAGTAACTAAGGACAGGAAGATCCCTGAGGTTGGCGCGGCCGTTAAGGTCGAGAAGATCGAGGGAGTCAAGCTGATAGTTTCAACTGTCTGAAGAATGATTGGAGGAATAAGTTATGGAAATAGGTGCAGGAGTAGTTGCATTTACAATCGTAGCGGTAATAGTTTTGCTTATAATAGTAAAGAATATTAACGTTGTGCCGCAGTCGAATGCATATGTAATAGAACGCTTTGGAACATTTTATAAGATATGGGGAAACGGTATCCATGTGAAGGTTCCGTTTATGGACAGAGTAGCAAGAAGGGTATCGCTTAAGGAACAGGTTGTGGATTTTGAACCGCAGTCAGTTATTACGAGAGATAACGTATCAATGAAGATCGATACAGTAGTGTATTATCAGATAACAGATCCGAGATTATATACTTACGGAGTTGAAAGTCCGATCATGGCAATTGAAACGCTTTGCGCAACGACACTTCGTAATATTATCGGTGAGCTTGAGCTTGATAACACGCTTACATCCCGTGATAATATCAACGGAAGGATCCGTGAGATACTTGATGATGCAACTGATCCGTGGGGAATAAAGGTGAAAAGAGTTGAGCTTAAGAATATTCTTCCGCCGCGTGAAATACAGGTTGCAATGGAAAAACAGATGAAGGCTGAACGTGAACGCCGCGCAAGGATACTTGATGCTGAAGGTGAAAAAACCAGTCAGATACTTGTAGCAGAAGGTCATAAGGAAGCTGCGATACTTCGGGCGGATGCGATAAGGGAAACAAAAATACGTGAGGCACAGGGTGAAGCTGAGGCTATCCTTGCAGTTCAGAAAGCATATGCTGACAGTATTAAGATGCTTAATGAAGCAAGTCCGTCGGATAAGGTTATTGCGCTCAAGAGCCTTGAGGCATTTGAGAAGGCAGCTGACGGCAGGGCTACAAAGATAATAATTCCTTCCGAAATACAGTCGATGGCAAGTCTTGCAACGTCTTTAAAGGAACTTGTTGTAGACGGTAAAATTGATGATTCACCAAAGGAAAAACCTGTTACTCAG
>CACYDC010000276.1 GCA_902773025.1 uncultured Ruminococcus sp. | reverse complement strand
TTTCAAGCCGAATATTCTTTCGATAGAGAAACAGAACAAAAACGATGAGCAGAGCGCCGGAAATTATCCATATAGGAAACATATAAGAAATGAAATGCCAAGCGGTGACACCTGACTGACCGTAGATAAAGAGATTCTGAGGACTTCCGAATGGTGTCAGCAGGGAACCTCTGATAGCAGCAATGTTTTCCATAATGATTACGGGGAGGATGTATTGTTCCTTGCATGCGGCTCTGAACAGTATAATTGTCAGCGGAACAAAAATAATAAGTGATACATCATTTGTTACGAACATTGAAGAAAAGAATACAGAAAAAACCAGAAAGAGCGACAATCCCGCCATAGTGCGGATATTCCCCGCAAGACGAAGCAAAGGACGGAAGATGTTTTCTTTTTTAAATCCCTCGAGAACAGTGAGCATCATAAAAAGTGTTCCGAGAGTTCTCCAGTCGATATCACTCAGAAGTTTTGCAGACGGGGGAGTGATAAGAAGAGCTATCAGTGCAGCCAGCACTGAAACCGAAAGCATTATTTCCTTTTTTAAAACTTCCAATATTTTTTTCACTATTATAATCACCTGCTGAATAACATTTTCTTATCATATAAACAAGTTGATTTTTGGGTAAGCATTATTTATTAAACGCTGAAGCATATTATTACAATGTCTATTAGCTGTTATGAAAAAACCTTAATGTAAAGCAGCTGCCTTCACCGGGAACAGATGATGCGCTGATATATCCGCCATGCTTCGTTACAATTGCTTTTGTAAGTGAAAGCCCTATGCCGATACTGTTTTCATCAGATTTTTTTCCGCTGTAAAACCGTTCAAAAATATGAGGAAGGGTATCTTTGTCAATTCCACAGCCTGTATCCTTGATAGTTATCCTGGTATACAGCTTGTTTTTTACGGCCGAAAGAACAACACTTCCGCCGGACGGCGTGTTTTCAATACAATTTTTTACGATATTTGTCAATCCTTCAGAAAGCCATCTCCTGTCGCAGTTCAATACAATATCCCGGTTTTTTTTGAATAATACATTTACTCCCTTTAATTCAGCCATTATTTCCGTGTTTTTTATGCAGTCGGAGAAAAGATCATCTGTTTTTTCTTGTTTGTAATTGAACTCGACTACGTCAGCATCGAATCTGGATAATCTTAACAATGATTTCACAAGAAAGCTGATGTGATTTGCAGACAATCTTATATCATTCAGAAAATCCAGTCTAATTTCCGCCGGCATTTCAGGATCGTCGATGAGATTTTCAAGCATGACTGTAATTGATGTCAGCGGGGTTTTTAATTGGTGAGAAATATCTGAGATCGTATCCTTTAACCCCTCTTTGGCTTTAAGTGACTTTTCACTTTGTTCTCTTAGCATTACAGTGGTTTTATATAATTCATTCCGCAATAGAGAATGTTCATCTTCTGTGTTATTCTCGGGCATAAGATCATACTTTCCCTTATTCAATTCATTCAGGTTCTGAGTCAGACTTATTATCTCCATTTTTTGTTTTCTGCAATAAAATAGAAACAAAAGTGATATGATTGTTCCAAAGGTAATAGAAATGACCGTACATACCAATACTACATTTTTACTGTTTTTTTCGTTTTCATAAACTATCCAGTCTTCCTCGGTAATACCATATGTTCTCAGATCATCCTTCGTCTGCGTAATGTTATCTGAAGCTTCATTCAATATCTGCACTATTTCATTTTCATCAAACTGCGGATTTTTTTTCCTGATATTATCAGCAATACTGACATATGTATAGTATTCCGATTTTTTCACTTGATTCATGGCAATACTGATAGAAACCGAACATACTGCCGTGAATAAAAGTGAAGATATTATAAACAGAATAATAAATCTTGATGATGTTTTCATTTTTCCTCCATCCTGTATCCTATGCCTTTTACGGTTTTCAGCAGTTCAGTATTAAGCTTTTTCCTGATTCTTTTGATATATACGGTAAGTGTATTATCGTTAACAAAATTCCCTGAGATATCCCATATTCTTTCAAGAATAAGCTCTCTTGTAACAGTTTTGCCCAAATTCTGCATCAGCATTACAAAAATACGATATTCAAGCGCTGTAAGCTCGACATTTTCACCCGAACTTGATACTGTTTGTTTTTCAGTATCCAGAACAATATCACCAGCAGTAATAGTATTTTTATTGTCTGATTTTTTTCTTAATACTCTTTTGATTCTTGCGAGCAATTCACGTGATGAAAAAGGCTTTGTAATATAATCCTCACAGCCTATATCAAATCCGTTAACAATACTATCTTCATCGTCAAGGGCGGTAAGGAATATAACAGGCGCAGAATTGAATCTTTTTATTTCTTTGTAAAGATCAAATCCGTTTCCATCAGGAAGTGTCACGTCGAAAATCATTATATCATAATTTCCGCCGGAATTCTTAAGAGCATTTTCATATGTATCACAAAGAACTACATTATAACCGTTTGATTCTAACGTATAAACAAGACCTTTTGAAATCGCTTTATTATCCTCGACCAGAAGAATAGTCATAAAATCACCCTGAAATGTAAATTATCCCGACTGCCCGTATGCAATCGGGATAATTCAATTATACTATCCGGTATATTTGTACGTCAAGTAACATGATTTAAATATTATCATTTCGGATAGTTTCAATTATATTCTGACGGCGTACCTTTCTGATCGAGAACATCATTATCGTCCAGATTATTACAAGAACCGCTATGAAGCTTATCAGTACTGAATCCCATGGGAACATATATGCAATACCGCCTTCACTATTATTCGGAGTGAAAGATCTATATATCAGGAAGCCTCCTATAAGACCGAGCGGTATTCCTATCAGCATTGCCTTGAAGGTATAGAAAAAGCTTTCCAATGCGATCATACGGTCGAATTCCTTGCCTGTCATTCCTACGGAACGAAGCATAGCGAATTCCTTCTGACGAAGACGCATATTTGTTGTGATAGTATTAAAAATATTGGTTATTCCAATAAGCGAAATGATTGCTATAAAACCATATACAAAAATTTGTACTACCAACACAAGTGAATCATTTTTATTCTTTTCCTTGACATTGTTTGTCAATCCTGTGAATTCCGGAGAATGATCTTTGTTTTCATAGTATTCATGTATTTTTTCTTCCGCCTGATACGGATCTGATGTTTTCAGACAGAGATTTGATAATCTCATATTGCTAAGTCCGAAATTCTTTTCCATCCAGCTTCGTCCGACGATCATGATACCTTCAATATTGTATGTGAAAAGCTCTTCATATCTTTTCTGATTCGGAAATCCACTAATCTCTGCGCCGATCTCAATATCTATTTTAGGCAGTTTCTTTGCTTCTGCTTCCATATCACGATAGTATTTCTTATCCTCTTCTGAATAGCTGTCGTCATTATAAATATAGCTGTAATCATCAGCCTGTGCGTATAATCTGATCTTCTTTCCCACAGGATTCTTAATGAATTTACCATAGATAGTTGTTGTCTTTTCCAAATTATCCGGTTCCTGCTCATCATATTTCATAGCATGATTTTTATTCAGAAGAATACACTTACTTTTAATTTTTTCGCCTGAAAGTCCGATTTTTTCGCACAAGTCATTAAAATCCTCATCCGGAAGCGCTGCAATATTCATCGAACATTTTACATTGGCCGGGTCATCTGAGCTGTAATTATACAATGATGTTTCACCGTAACCTGCTAACTCATCAGGGATATCATTCTTATTCAGATTAAAATAATACTGATAATCTGTGACCGTTTCAAAACTATACAACCTATCCTCAACCTCGTCAAAGCTTGATATTCTCTCATAATCCTCAACGCTTTTTTCAATCAGGGAATCGTTTGCGCCGTCTTCGCTATAGTATTCTCCCCACGATTTTATATCATAGTATTTTCCATCATAGAATTGAGAAGAATATACGAACATATAACCTACAAATGATGATACGGTTATATAAACTGCGATACTGACAACTATTGAAATTACTGTAGTGCGGTATTGTTTTTTGCTTCTTTTAAGATTCTTCCAGGCTATGCTTCCGCCCATTCCGAATACCTTTGAAACAATGCGGGGTGTTTTATAGCTTTTTTCTTTTTTCTTCTTTCCGATTTTTATATCCTTGTTGCTGCGGATAGCTTCGATAGGAGATATTCTTGCCGCTCTTTCAGCCGGTATAGCAGATGAAAGAAATACTGTAAGTATACCGAGCAGCGCTGCAATGATTATCGACTGTACCGAAACGCAGAATGCTATATCAACGCCGTTAAGAACAGAATAAAGAAGGTAACTGCTTATCCTCGTAAGTAAAAATGCAATTCCGACACCGGTGAGTATTCCAACCGGAATACCGATCATACCTATAACAAATCCTTCGTAGTAAACATTTCTTTTAATTTGTTTGGGTGTTGCACCGACCGACGAAAGCATTCCGTAAAGTTTTGTTTTTTCAGTTATTGATATTGCAAAGCTGTTTCTGATTATAAATATACTTGAAAGCATGATTATCAGCATAAGCACGATTGAAACAGCAATTATTATTGTATTAGTTTCATCTGACAGATCGATCATTTTGCTTTTCAGAAGTACATAGTTAGGATGCATATCATTGATATTAAGAGCATTATCAGCGAATACATTCTGATAATTTTCATAATATGAATTTTGGTTTTCATTTTTCCACATTGAATTAGCGCGGTATTCATCAATACCAGCCAATTCTGCCATTACTTTTATGTAATCCTTTTCGTTTTTTAGCTTTAAGAAAATATTCTTTTGAGCCATACCCACTTCAAGGGCTTTTTTATTAATTGATGAAAAATCAGCTTTAGTGAAAACCTGTGGAAATCCTTGATCCGCATAATTTACTGCTCCGGAAATATAATCTACAATGCCAACTATTTTATAGCTTTTTTTCTCAAACACTACGTAATCATAGCCTTCGACAACCTGGTAATAGTATGTATCGTCCATACCATCATTTTTAATAACTGTTGCTCCTAATTCAAGATCCAATGAATCTCCGATTTTATATTCCTTTTTTGAAATATTATTCAAAGATGAATGAATTACTATTTCGTTATCATTTTCAGGGAATCTGCCATCACGCAATTTTCCTCCAAAACAATCTTCAAATCCGTTTTGTCCTATACCGGTTATCATTATGATGTTATTATATTTTGTTTTGGAATCATTGAACTGTGCAAAGCCCTGGATACTCGACATATACACAGATTCAACATCTCTGTTTGCTTTGATTTCATTTACATTTTCTTCTGTAAAATCTCCGGCCATAAAAATATCAAAATTACCGGAAGATTGTATTGCATGATTTATCAGTGTCTGTCTGCCGCTTACAAACAGGCACGATACAACCGTCATCAATGCTACAGACAGCATTATTCCGATGATCGTTACTAATGTTCTGGTCTTATTCATCTTTAGATTTCTGAGCGTAAGCTGTCTTAGAACTTTCATCGGTTCATACCTCCCCGACTATTTTACCGTCGCTGATCCTTATTACCCTGTCTGCTTCCTTTGCTATTTCCAGATCGTGTGTTATCATAATTATCGTCTGGCCGTATTCCTTGTTCATCATCTTGAATATACTCATTATATCCTCTGTTGCCTTTGAATCAAGATTACCTGTCGGTTCATCGGCAAGCATAAGAGCTGGTCTGTTTATAAGCGCCCTGCCTATTGAAACTCTTTGCTGTTGTCCGCCTGACAGCTCATTTGGAAGATTATTTCTGCGGTGATCGATACCAAGATCCTTCAAAATTTTTTCAAGTCTTTCGTTATCAACGCTTGCACCATCAAGATCAACAGGCAATGTTATATTTTCGACAGCGGTAAGTATTGGTATCAGATTATAGAACTGATATACTATACCGATCTGTCTTCTGCGGAATACTGCAAGCTTATCGTTGTTCATAGTAGTAATGTCATTTCCGTCAATAATTATACTTCCGGAGGTTGCCCTGTCCACGCCGCCTAAAAGATGCATAAGCGTACTTTTTCCGCTTCCGCTTGCGCCTACAACAGCTACAAATTCTCCTTTTTCTACAGTCATTGATATTCCGTCCACTGCATTGAAGCTTCCGTCACCTGTCTGATATGTTTTCACGAGATTTTCCGTTCTGAGTATTTCCATGGTATTTCCTCCTGTTTTGTTATTCTGGTGTCATTATACTCTTCCAAAGTGACAACAAGGTGACTGTAAAACTATTTGTTTATTATTTTTATGTAAGACTGATACGTTATTACGCTAAAATCAGCACCGCGGGAGCTACCTGAATACACCTGCCAAGCAGCGAACGTAGTGAGCAGCTGCGAGAACACGACTGCCCGGGCACCGGGCCCGGCGAAACTCTTGTGTTTTGTCACGAGATTAAGTTATAAATTGCTTTCCAAAATCAGCGGGTGCAGGGGCCGCTTGCCCCTGCCGAGGTCCGGGCGAGCAGCCCGGCGGGGTTTGGGGGCGCGGGTGTCCGGTGGACACCGCTGCGCAGCAGCAGCGCCGAC
>CACYDC010000275.1 GCA_902773025.1 uncultured Ruminococcus sp. | reverse complement strand
GCAAAGTATGTCCCCCGGGTCTCGCCTGCCGGCTCGGTCGGCGCTGCTGCTGCGCAGCGGTGTCCACAGGACACCCGTGCCCTCTCAGGCAGCAGGCGCAGTATTATTGCTTATTGAAAGCAAAGCTTTTAAACTCAGATATAGAAATTCAGCCGAAAGCTTATCTGAAAAGCAACAGAATTCATGCTCATGATTTTTCGGACGAAGAATAATATCCTGAACAGATGAATGAAAACACAATGTAAATAATATATCCTACAGCAGCTCCGAGAGTATTAAGGATAACGTCGTCGATATCGCACATACGGTAATAAGTGCCTGCTATCATGCCAAGGAGCAGCTGCATTCCTTCAATCAGAAGAGGAAAGATTATCATAAAGGGCAGACATATATATGGTTTTCTGCGTTTCAATATCATAGGGAACATTATACCGAAAGGCAATGTCATAATTACATTGCAGAATATCTGTTCAGTTATCAGCTTATTACTGCCGTACTTAAGTATTGGAGAGATTGTGCGGAACGGTTTAAGCTGGACGGCATTTTTCAAAGTTTTCCCTGCCCCATACATTGAGTGGGAATAATAGATTGGGAATAAAGTAATAGCAGCGATTGCTGTAAGATACAGAATAAAGCAGGATATAAGTACAGTACGATTAATATCTTTATGTTTAACGATACGAAAAGCAACGAATACTACAAGGAGCAATGTTCCTGCAATATATGCATAGACTCTGCTTATCAATGCGGTTCCCCCTTCAGGAAATGGAAATTTATTGAGTTAATTTTGATTTAAGTTTATCGGGCAGAAGCTTACAGACCAGATATCCTATCATTATTCCTGAGAAATTCAGTATTATGTCATCGACATCCACAGTACGGTAATACGTACCTAATGATAAGTCCAGAACGAGCTGCAGTGATTCAATAGAAACGGGAAGCAGTATTGCAAATGCCATGTAGAGGTATTTTCTTTTGAGCTGAAAAATCAAAGGAAAGAGAATACCGAAAGGCACAGTCATCACAACATTTCCGATTATCTGTACAAAAGCAATATAAAAGGAGGTATTAGTCAGTTCGAAGACAATGATTTCAAACGGAACAAGTTTAATTCTTACTTCGGGAGTTTCTTTGGAGGTCATCAAATTTTTATCATACATTATCGGAAAGAGGGTAGCTGAGATAAGCGCGGTCATATACAGAATAAATATTACAATCAGAAGAATTTTATTATACGAAATATTTCTTTTTATCGCAGTCACTGTCCACATGATAACAGCAGCGATACCAGAAGCGATGATATATATTTCACTCAGCATAAAGCTTTTCTCCTTACGCAGAAAACCAATCCAATTACCAAGTCATAAAACAAATTCTGACAAATCGGCTGTTTAGAATTATATAATACATCCCCCCGATTGTCAAGCGGCGTGCCACCGGTGTCATGGAAATCAACTTTCTTATTCAGAATATTTGGACTCTGTCCCAAACCCTGCCGGAGGAAACCTTTTTTTGAAAAAAAGGTTATCCCCCGGACACCTTTACAAAAAAACTTGTGTGTTTTAAATAATTGTGATATAATTAATTTGTGATAAATCATTTAACTCAATGTGACGTTGTCGATGTTTTTGACTTAGTTGTTATACTTTATTAATGCATATGTCATCATCAGGGTCGTTTTAAATAAAAGTGTTATTATAAATATTTGATTATTCAAACTTTCCTTTTACGAGTATGCTCGTTATCTATTATCCAGCGTTCTAAAAGAAAGAAGGTTTAATATTGATTAAGATATTAAAGTTGGTATTGCCGTACATTATCACAGTAGTCTTTAATATGGTATATTCCTTTATAAGTTTTTTGATGGTAATGGCGTTTTTGTTTACGTTTATTGACGACTTTTCAATGCCTCGTGAAAAATTAATCGGTTTACGTTCAGCAAGGGTTATTATTGTAGCGGTTGTATTTGTTTTTATGGGAGTATTAAATTTTATGTTAGCAAAGTTTAATAAGAGATTTAACTATATTCCTTTTTTGTATTGGTTTTTGACTTTGAT
>CACYDC010000274.1 GCA_902773025.1 uncultured Ruminococcus sp. | reverse complement strand
TTTTCAAGGACCTGTCCAAGCTGGAGAAGTCCTACAGTAAGAGAAAGAAGGGGGAGGAAGAACTGCAGATCGATGACCTTGAGATCTTTGAGAATGTGGCTTATATCATGGCCTTTCACGCGGATTCTTCCATCCCGAAGACTATCGACGAATGGCTGGACCAGTTCGAGATGTTCTCAATCTATCAGGTGCTACCGAAGATCCTGGAACTGTGGGGCGACAATCTGATGACGGATGTTACGGCAAAAAAAGGACTGGCAGAAGTGAGCGGGAAATGACCACGCCGCTGTTCCTTCTGCGATGCTGTGAGGTCGGGATTACCATCCGGGATCTCGACCTTCTTACTATCGGGCTGGTGCTCGATATGTGGACTGAGAAGTCCAATGACGGCGTGAAATATAGGCGGATTGCGGATCAGGCTGATTTTGATATGTTTTGAGATATGCTCTTATTTATTGTGATATTATATTAAATGTAAGATTTTTTTGAGCTTTACTTGATGAATTAACCGCTGTTGCCTGAGCATACTATAGTATAAAATACAATTCAGATTAGGAGTGCAGGAGGAAAAGGATGTACTGTTATAAATGTGGAGCCAAAAACCCTGATGAAGCAGTATACTGTATGAAATGCGGTACAAAGTTATTGAATGGAGGCCAGACACCTTCGACAACGAATACATCGAATCATCACAAACAGGAAGATACAATAGTGCAAATGTCTTTTATTGATGAAATAAAAGAAATGAGAGAACATACAGTTACGAAGAAATATAATGCTTTTACGCATAATCTTTTAAGTGCTGTACGACGTGCTTGTATTTCGAGTCCAAACAGGCGTGTTGCTGGTTATTTTTATTGTAAGTATGCTGATGATGTTCCTGGAGATTATAATACGGAATACGGGTTAACCAGTCAGGCTAATGACGAATCAACACATTTAGAAAGCGGTTTTGGAGGTTGGCACATTAAGGATATTTATGAAACCGGACATACAGAAGAACTAAGGAGAGAAATAATAGAAACGTTGAAAAATAAGGGATTACAAGTCAACGCTGTGAATATTACTAAAAACAGCAAATATAGATCTGCTCCAAATGGGTATGGTTTTTTTGGACAACAGAAATATAAGCAAATACTTATAAATTATGTACAGGTATACATTGATGTCCAATGGTAATAATTCGGATTTCATAGTACAAGGCAAATTGTGTTTGTGTAATTGAATAATGTGTTTTTGAGCATCAGTCAGAAATGATACCCTTAGAGAGGTGATGCGGTATGGCAAGAGGTAGAATTAAGGGTATCATAGTCGAGATCGGCGGTGATATAATCAGCCTGATAAGGCCTGAAAAGCGTAAACTCCACGATCAAGACAACACAGTCTTCTCTAAAAGACGTGAACAAGCTCCTTAAACTTGGTCCCGCCAACACGAATCTCGTCACCCAGAAACAGAAGCTTCTGAAGGATGCTATTAATGCGACGAAGGAAAAACTGGAAGCACTGAAAACGGCGCAGGAGAAGGACAAAGAACAGCTGGAAAAAGGTACCCTTGGGCAGGATATGTATGATGCCCTGCAGAGGGAGATTATCGAGATGGAAGAAGAGCTGCGGCCCTGCAGCAGGAAGCGGAGACGACGAGCAGCGCCCTTTCTAAGATCGACGAATGGCTCGACTAGTTTGAGATGTTCTCGATATGTCAGTTGCTCCCGCAGATTCTTGCGCTGTGGGGTGATAACCTGATGACGAATGTATAGGCAAAAAAAGGACTGGCAGAAGTGAGCGGGAAATGACCACGCCGATGTTCCTTCTGCGATGCTGTGAGGTCGGGATTTCAATACGGGATCTCGACCTTCTTATGATCGGGGTCATACTCGATATGTGGATGGAAAAGTCCAATGACGGCGTGAAATACAGGCGGATCGCTGACCAGACTGATTTCGATAAGTTTTAATCGCCGGGTAAAAGTGTTATACTGATACATGTCTTGAAGTAGGAAGCAATAATTATTAATAGAAATCTATGGTTAGATAAAAAGAAAAAGAAGTAGCAAAGACCGTAGAGAATTAAAAGTATATAAATGTCGACTAAAACAAAATGCGACTATTAGAAGGGGACAGATATGAGCTTTGTTGATGATTTAAGAAAAATGCCAGCCCCTGTGAAGCAGAAGACTCAAGAGGAGTTGTATTTCGACAGGACTATTGAATCAGCTCATGATAGTATAAAAAAGTATTGCGTTGAACGTAGGCAGGATCATCATGCCGCAGGCTATCTTGCCTTTGTTATAGGAGGCGATGGAGGTTCAACCTATGTCAAGTGTTTTAGTCGTCTTTATAGATATGATTACCCTTATAAAATCGATCTTGGAAAGCCGCGTCAGTTCGAGAAAAGTAAACACATCTATCTGCAATTAGGAGACGATACTTATGATGGAATTGGTAATGGACCTAGAAGGCCAATTTCACAAGACTCATCTTTCTGCACAAGGTTGGTTCAAAAGTTGTATTCATTACTACAAAAAGATGGTTTTTCATCAATAGATTTGAAAGTAATACAAGTTTATGCTGCAGAAATTAAAAGATATGCAAGAAGCGGGCTTTTAAGTGCTTCTTACTATGAGGAGGGAAAGCTTACAAATAAGTGTGAAGGATATGTAATATCAGTGAATATCACATGGTGACTTTAAGCCACTACCGCCAAAGAATAGATGCCTAAAATGCGGTAAAGATAACATGAAAGCAAAACCCATAGGTTATTACGATTAAGCATACATAATTTAGTTGATTTGTTCGAAAGCATCAGTCAGAAATGACTGGTGCTTTTATTTTGCCCTGAAAGGAGGTGATGAGGTATGGCAAATAGAATCAAGGGAATCACAGTTGAGATTGGCGGAGATACAACCGGTCTGGATAAAGCCCTCAAAGGTGTTAACTCTACTATCAAAACAACGCAGTCTTCTCTGAAGGACGTTAATAAGCTCCTGAAACTTGATCCCGCCAATACAAACCTCGTC
>CACYDC010000273.1 GCA_902773025.1 uncultured Ruminococcus sp. | reverse complement strand
TTTAAGGCTGTTGTTCCAAGATTATTAGAGCAGACATATAAACCGATGGATGTCAATAGGATGAAAAAAACTCTGAACCTATTAGGTGAGTTAAAAAATCATGTTTCTTTTTATACTTTTTATTTCAATAACTTTAAAGCAGATGCATTTCATACATCATTTGATGAGCTGACAAAAAATATAAATGCATAGAGTAATTCTTGCCAATAATCCTACTTTACGAGGCTTAATTAATTCCTGGCAATATTTTTTTGCGTATTGACTTGTTGATGAAAGATAATATTTCTTATATTTGTGATGTTTTATGATTGCCTCATTAACAGGAGTGAGAAGATTATCGTGGGTAAAAACCTGAAAAAGGTCAGATCAATTTTTTCCGGCTCAGCTTTGAGAGATATCTTTCATTGGAGCCAACCGGCACATATATTTATATTTATAATTTGCTTGATTGGAGTTTTTGCTTCAATAATCTCATTAAGTGTGTCACTAGTGACGAAAAACTTGATTGATGGCGCGACGAGAAAAGATATTAATATGTTATGGAAATATGGAGTTATTTTAATTGTTCTAATTGTATTAGAACGACTGCTGACTGTGCTTGCCGGCTACTACCGCATGATAACTACAACACTCTTGCAAAAGCATATGCAATCTCTTGTAACAGAATCCTTATTAAAAAAAGAATATTCCTATTTAAAAGGATATCATAGCGGCAATCTCGTCAACCGAGTTTTCTCAGATGTTAGTGTTGTAAAAAATGGTGTTATTACCCTGTTTCCTACATTATTAAAAACATCTGTCTCGTTCATTGGTGCAGCGGCAATTCTTATCACATGGGATTGGCGTTTTGTACCGGTTCTTATTGTTTCTGGTACAGCTGGCTTACTAATTACCGTGTACTTTCGAGAACCCATGAAACGACGACATAAACGAATGCAGGAAGCAGAAGCAAAGCTGCATTCTTCAACACAGGAATCTCTGGAAAATATACGCTTAATTAAAGCATCTTTATCTGAAGAACGTGCTATAAAAAAAATGAATGTTCATAGGACAAATCTTGCTGATGAACAATTGAGAAACGGTAAAATATCTATAGCTTTCAACAATGGAATGGGTCTTGCTTTTGATGTATCCTGGTTATTGTGCTATATATGGGGATGTATAAAGATCTTTCATAATTCTTTTACCTATGGTAGTTTGGCTGCCTTGATTCAATTAGTGGGGAGAATTCAAAGCCCTATTGCGAACGCAGTCAGTTTGGTTAGTCAAACATACGGAGTAGTTGCGTCTGCAGAGCGTTTACAAGAAGTTATATATTTACCGGACGAAGAATATGGAGATAAACTATACGAATTTGATGAAATACAACTCAAAAATGTCAACTTTCAATATGAAGATGGCGTCGACGAGGTACTCATTGATGTTGAAGCAACCATCAGCAGGGGCGATTTTGTGGTCTTAACCGGTATTTCAGGTGGGGGGAAAACGTCTCTATTTCAATTACTATTGGGGTTATATAAACCTAAAACCGGAACAGTTTCCTTTAAATCAGGTAATCGAATATATCCTGCCTCAAGAAGTACCCGTAATCTTTTTGCCTATGTTCCCCAGGGTAACTCACTTATGTCTGGAACTTTGATTGACAATTTAACAATGTTTACTGATGATGTAACTGAAGAAGATTTGTCTTCCGCTATTCATGCTGCATGCTTGGACGAACTTGTTAATGAAGTGGGTTTGAATGTTCGTATTGGGGAACGTGGCATTGGACTTTCAGAAGGGCAGGCACAACGAGTGGCTGTCGCCAGGGCGCTTCTATCAAATGCGCCTATTTTACTGTTAGATGAGGCGACAAGTGCATTAGATGAGAAAACAGAAGCTATCATGTTAAGTAATATAGAAAAAATGCGAAACAAAACGGTTATCATCGTTACTCATCGAAGGGCCGCTATCTCTATCTGTGATTATGAACTGCATATTGAGAATGGACGAATGACATTAATGAGTTTATCGGAAAATAATACTAATGAACATGCAATTTAATCATTAGACTTAAAACTTGTCCCGGGGTTATGACAAATTCCGATGGCATGAATAAAGGTACAATTTTCTGAAAATAGTTTTTTTATCACAATAGATGAAGCTTTATATTAATAAGAAAATGACTCGGATGATATTACATAATGAACGATAGTCTGCATATTTTTTCGCAAAAAGGATATCACTATGATCGATTTAAACGAGAAACCAGCTAAAGAATCCGTATCAGTAGACACTGATAACAACAAGTGTATTCAGAAAAGCAGAGGCAATAAGTTCCAGACAATACTCGGTGCAATTGGAATCGCTGTTATAGCAGCTCTTATTGGCGGCATAATTGGATACAATGTTAAGCCGGTTGCTAAAACGGACGACCTTGTTGTGACTGAAGATGTCAGCGGCCCTGTCGAGAACAAGGATGCCGCCTCCGGGAGTGATGCGGAAT
>CACYDC010000272.1 GCA_902773025.1 uncultured Ruminococcus sp. | reverse complement strand
CCGTAATTTTCGCCCTCTGTTTTTATTTCATCAAGAACAGTTCCGTAAAATGAATTGTCATAAAAGAAATTAATAAAACCCGGACCTGCAATTTCAAAGCGTGACATAAAAGTTTCGGACAGATCAATACACTGAGTTATGATCTCTGCGATTTTTTTCGGAGCAGAGCGGAATACCCTTGCGGATACCATTGCCGCATTTGTGGCAAGATCACCGTGGCTGCGGTCGGCCGGAACTTCTATGTTGAATTCAGGCAATTCTGCCTGTGGGAGCATACCCTCGCTGATAGCTTTTGCAAATGCATTTGAAATCGCATTTTTCAGACTGCATACTGCTGATGCTGCTGTAGTCATTTATTATGCCTCCTTAATTTTTAGTGTTAATTCATTAGAGCTTGCAAGCTCCGATTCTATATCTATAGAATATCTGACGGTTACCTCGCCGCCCTGATCGTCAAGACGGATATCCACATCTTCTGTATAGACACCGAGCGTAAGACTGCCGTACGGAGTGTTGTACTCACATTTATGACGTTGACCTTTTTCAAGGATAAGATGGTGATTTTCCTCTCCTCCCTTTATCACAGTAACGATATTATCAGGATCGATTTTAACAGTTGTTCTGTAATGCTGCTTGGGAGAATTAGGATCATATTCTTTATAGCTGATATATCTTGTTCCGTTTTTTAAAACATAAGCGGCAGATGTCTGCAGCTCAACTTTGTCATCGCTACCGTTGACTGTTTGTTTTCCGCAGACGGACAGAGTATACTTTTCCTCCATATATGTATTCCTTTCTTTTTCAAATAACAAAATGTTATTTACACGATCATGATACAGCGACTTGTTCTATATTTATGTGAGTGACCTCATCGCTTACGATTTTTCTCAGGAAAATCTCCGCAGTATGCATAAAGCTTTCTACGGTATCGCTTACATAATACGATCGGTTTCCGAATTTGCCGCTGCGGTTGAGTATTCCTTCATTTCCTAAAATGTTTGCTGCATAAAGTGCAGTTTCTTTTCCGGAATCTATAAGTCTTACGCTGCTTCCGAGATAATCAGATATTGCTTTTGCAATGATCGGAAAATGAGTGCATCCGAGTATCAATGTATCTATTCCTTCGCGCTTCATTTTTGAAAGGTACCTTTCTACAAGAAGCTGGACAAGAGGATCATCTTCGGAAATAAATCCGTTTTCGACAAAATTTACAAACAGCGGACAATCCTGCTGGAAAACAGTGATTCTGTCGTTCAGTCTTAGTATCTCCTTTTTATATGAGCAGCTTTTTACGGTTGCGGATGTTCCGATAATACCGATTTTTCCGTTTCTTGTTGCATTTACTGCTGCGGTAGCCGTAGGTACTACAACGCCTGTAAAAGGAACCGGAAGATTATCTTTTAGTTCTGTAGCAACTGAACTGACGGTGCCGCAGGCTGCTATTATCATTTTTACGTTTTTAGAAAGCAGAAAGCCTGCATCCTGTTCGGCATATTTTTTTATTGTTTCCTCGCTTCTGCTTCCATAGGGTACTCTTGCTGTATCACCGAAATATATGATATTCTCCTGCGGCAGTACCTTGATAAGCTCTTTGACTGCGGTAAGACCGCCAAGTCCGGAATCAAATACACCGATAGCTTGTTCAGACATTATTATCAGCCCTCTCAAATGCAAGATCAATAAGTTTTTCGATCAATGTACTGCCTTTTATATCGCAGGCTGCCATCAGCTTCGGATACATACTGATCGAGGTAAATCCGGGAAGTGTGTTTATCTCATTCAGAAGTACTCTTCCGTCGTCAGTGACAAAAAAGTCAACCCTTGAAAGACCTGTGCAGTCAAGCGCACGGTAGGCTTTTTTTGCGATGCTCTTGACTTTATCTATGAGTTCAACACTTATCTGCGCAGGAATATAAAGCTTGGAATCTGCATTGTTATATTTTGCGTCATAATCATAAAACTCTGACGCAGGAGCGATTTGTCCTGGCACAGAGGCAAACGGTTCATCATTCCCGAGTACGGCGCATTCTACTTCCTTGCCTATAATGTTTTCTTCGATAAGTATACGTCTGTCCTCCTTTGAGGCCTTTTCTATTGCAGCCCTGAGTTCATTTCTGTCTGAAGCCTTGCTTACTCCGACAGAGGAACCTGCATTTGCCGGCTTGACGAATACGGGATAGCCGAGCTTTTCTTCAGTCTGAGCTATATATTTATCCGGGTCTTTTTTGTAATCAGAAGTATAGAACCATGTGAATGCTGCCTGAGCTATTCCCTCGTGCTCAAATATAATATTTGTAACAATTTTATCCATACAGTCTGCGCTTGCGAGTACTCCGCAGCCAACGTACGGTATCTCTGCGAGGTCAAGAACACCCTGAATAGTGCCGTCCTCACCGTTTTTTCCGTGAAGCACCGGGAAAACAGCGTCAAGCTTTACTATCTCGTAGCTTCCCTCTGAAAGGATAACCATTCCGCCTACTCTCGGGGCAGGCGCAATAAATGCGAGTTTATTGTCAGGATTATTTTCCCATGAACCATCTTTTATACTTTCGATATCACCGTTATAGAGGTACCATTTTCCTTTTTTGCTTATGCCTATTGTAATTACTTCGTATTTGTCGCGGGGAATCTGACTGATAACATATGAGGCTGATACTCTTGATACCTCATGCTCTGAAGATTTGCCGCCGAAAAGGACGGCGATACGCTTTTTCTGCACCTTAAAACACTCCCTGACTTGATTAATAAGCTGAAAAACAGCATTTTATCTTTCCTGAAAAAAATGCTGAGATACACGCTTTCCTTACATTAATATAATATTGTTTCTATAATTATTAATATTAACATATATTCTCTTTTCGTGCAATTCAATTTTAAATTATAAGGGCTTTTAAAGTTTAGAAGTTAATCAAAGATTTTATTAGCTTTTGTGCAATTTGCCAAATATATAAGTAATTTTTTGATAAATACGAAAAAGACTTGATTTTTAGGAAAATAAATGTTATTATCTATATGGATTTGTTACAAGATTGAAATAATTTAAACAAACAAATCACAGTAAAAGTTAAAAAAATGTAATTTTCGGATTATTGTTGAATTTAATTGTACATATTTACTG
Source organism: uncultured Ruminococcus sp. (assembly GCA_902773025.1). Lineage (GTDB taxonomy): Bacteria > Bacillota > Clostridia > Oscillospirales > Acutalibacteraceae > UBA1213. Next base: position 6,211 of record CACYDC010000272.1, on the reverse strand, counting down.
AAAGGAGTAAATGCACTGTATGGCGAAGGTTATTAAAAAGGTTATTGCTGCCGGTCTTTCAATGAGTGTTGTAGCTGGTATGATGGTGTCTGTGTCTATGACTGCATCGGCAGAGTCCAGTACAGGAGTTGGACTTTCGGCACATGCTCTCAGAGCGTACCGTGAAGGTTGGAGCTACGTATGGGGCGGTACCTCATATGGAGCGGTAGACTGCTCGGGACTTATTTATACATATAATGGTGTAGGCGGTTCAAGAGTCGATATGTTGGGTTCATCGTATTCCTACGGCTATGTAAGCAATGGTGTGCCGAATATACACGGTCTGGGACTTCATTCACCGGGACATGTCGGAGTATATATCGGCTCAGGTATGGCAGTCGATGCAAGAGATGAGTACTCCGGTGTTGTATATCATAATGTATACAGCAGGAGCTGGGTAGAGTGGTTCAAGATCGCAGGCGTTTCTTATCCGACAAACGGATGGGTGCTTTTTGACGGTGATTCATTCTATTACGAAAACGGTGAGTATATAACCAGTACATCAAGAACTATAGATGGAGTTACTTACAGCTTTGACAGCGCAGGTGTTTCTGATATGGCGCCGCCTGCATCAAGCTATGAGGCTACAGATTATTCTTCTGCATCAGCCCAGCAGGCGCCCGTATATTACGAACAGCAGCCGAGTGAAGAAACTCAGCAGTATGAGGAATCAAGCGAGGAGCCTGAGCCGGAACAGCCGGCAGAGGAATCCTCAGAAGAGGAAAGCAGTGAGCAGCCTGTAGAGGAATCCTCAGAAGAGGAAAGCAGTGAACAGCCGGCAGAGGAATCTTCAGAAGAGGAAAGCAGTGAACAGCCGGCAGAAGAATCCTCAGAAGAGGAAAGCAGCGAGGAGCCGGTTGAAGAATCATCAGAAGAAAGCAGTGAGGAGCCTGTAGAGCAGTCAAAGACTGAATCATCTGCAGAGGAATCAGAAAAGCCGGAAGAATCTTCCGAAGAGCCTGAAAAGGAAGTAAAGATCATTGCATCTTATGGTGATGAAGACGAAGAAGGCCAGGATACTATAAAGAAGATACAGACAAGACTTATTCGTTTGGGATATCTTACAGAGCAGGCATCAGGATATTTTGGAAACGATACAGCTGACGCATTGCTCAGGTTCCAGGAAAAGAATGGTCTGGAAGCTACAGGTATTGCAGATGAGGAAACAGTTAAAAAGCTGAACTCTGAAAATGCAAAGAGCGGATTTGGTAATCTTGAGCCTGAAATGTATGATGACGGAGAGGATCTGTCAATTACTTCAATGCAGACAAGGCTTGCTGAGCTTAAATATTATTATGATGATATCACAGGTTTCTACGGTGATTTGACAAAGAATGCTGTAGAACAGTTCCAGAAAAATAACGGTCTTAAGGTAACAGGTATTGCTGATGATAAGACGCTTATGAAGCTTTATGACAGCAAAACAGAGAAAAATCCGTATGCAGACGGCGTTGTATTCGGACAGAACGGTTCAGTTGTACTTAAGCTCCAGAAAAGACTCATTGAGCTGAGATATCTGACAGGTGAAGCAAACGGAAAGTTTGATGACAGAGTTCTGAAGGCGGTTAATCTTTTCCAGAAGACAGCCGGCCTGGACGTAAGCGAAAATATGACAGCAAAACAGCTTGCTGTGCTTAATGCTGAAAATGCACCTAAGGCACCCGATTATGATACACTGAAGCTCGGATATTCAGGTGATGACGTTGCGGATCTCCAGTCTAAGCTGGCAATGCTTAAGTATTATAACGGAAAGACTTCCGGAAAATACACAGAGGAAGTAGAAGAGGCTGTAAAGCAGTTCCAGAATGATTACGGTCTTGAGGTTACCGGAATAGCAGATTCCAAAACTAAGGAATTAATTACGACTGAATCTCAGCGTGAAAGCTCAAAGATGGGCGATGAGCTGATTCTTAAAACAGCAAAGGTGTCAGACAGCGCGCTCGCACAGCTTGCTGATTCAAAGACATCGACCCCCGGAGAAATAGTTATTACCAGTCAGTCAGGCAGTGATTTTGTAAAAACCATTGTGATACTTGGTTCTGTAGTACTTATAACGATGTTCCTTGGAGTATTGTTTATTATTGAGCTTAAACGCAAGAAGAGAAAATCTGATGATGTAGAAATTACATCTTATTACAAAAGAAGATTCTGATAAATAGCAGGAGTCTGACGCAAATGCGTTGGCTCCTGTTTTTTTGATCTAAAAAAATACAATTATATCTTGACAATTAATTTAAAAAAAGATAAAATATTAATGTTGGTTGCTGACGGCGCTTAAATTATGTGCGAGGTCTGTATCCTTCCCAATATAGAAGCCGGATGTTTATGGAGACGTATCGAAGTGGTCATAACGGGGCGCACTCGAAATGCGTTAGCCCTAACGGGCTCGAGGGTTCGAATCCCTCCGTCTCCGCTTTTTAAGCCACAAAGCGATTTTGCTTTGTGGCTTAAAACATATTCGTAATTAAATAGATTCTTTAAATGCCGTACTTTTTGGTTTGCCTTAATACAAGTTTTTGGGGAAAGGGGTCCGGGAGTTTTCAAAAACACTACCTCATGACTGATACATTATTACGCTAAAAATAAGCACCACGGGAATAACCTGATTACGTTTATCACGCAGTGAGCGAAACGAACGGAATTGTGAATATGACACCGGCAGCATGCCGGCACTATCCCGGTTGACAAAAGGTAAATAATGATATATCATTATTTCATAATTTAATTGGTTGGTGATTAGAATGAAATTCAAAAGAAATAGCATTTCCGTACTGTTTTCAGCATTACTTGCTTCAACAATTGTTTTTTCAGCATGCTCGAAAACGGATGGCGGTAAAAATGGGACTGATTCTTTAAAAGAATCTTCCACGGTATCGGAAGTAACCTCTGAACAGCAAAATAGTGATGATCCTAAGACGGATATATCTGAAAAATCCGATAAAGCATCAGAGGATAATTCATCTTCTGAGTCGGATTCATCGAAAAAACCTCAACAACAGGATGATGAAAAAAGCCAGATATCATCTGCTGAACAATCTGATAAAGAATCTTCAACAGAATCATCTGCCGATGAGTCGTCGTCAGAACAGGAAAAAACAAAAAGCACTATATCTCCGGCAGTCTGGGAGGTTACTGATGCAAATGGAAACAGCATTTATATGATGGGTTCCATACATCTTGCCGATAAAGAGGCAGAGGTAATGCCGGATTATTTTGAAACAGCTTTTGCAAAATGTGATTCACTCGCTGTGGAATGTGATATAACTTCCGCATCGATGAACATGAGTGTAATACGGAAAGTTATGTATTCTGATGGTTCTACCGTAAAGGATCATGTTCCAGAGGATCAATATGATAAGGCTGTTAAATTATTAACTGATGCCGGTGTGTATACTTCGTTATATGATTACTTCAAACCTATTGTGTGGGTTGAATTGGGGGAAACAGCTTCTGCTCATAATGCCGGGCTGAATGCTCAGTATGGAGTGGATTCAAATCTTATAGCCCGTGCAAAAGGTGAGGGTAAGGAGGTTATTGAACTTGAATCCCTGTCATTCCAGTATGATATTCTTTCGGGCTTGTCCGACGAGCTCCAGAAACTGTTGTTTGAACAGCTTACGATTGATGGCTACATGGAAGAAGCAACCAAGTCGCTTTCGGAGCTTTATACGAATTGGAAGAAGGGAACTCTCGACGAAACTATTACAAATCCGGACCACAGTGCAGATCTGACTGCTGAAGAACAGAAGCTGATTAGAGATTATAATAAGGTACTTATTGATGACAGAAATGTCGGTATGGCAGAAAAATCTTTTGGATTCCTTAAAGAAGGAAAGAAAGTTATGGTCGTTGTTGGCGCAGCGCATTATTACGGTGAAAAAGGTGTCCTGAAGCTTATGGAGAACTATGGCTGTACAATTAAAAGGCTTGGTTCAGGTGATGCAGAGGAAAGTGTCCAGAATAGTCAGGAAACACAAGAATCGGTTGCATCATCAGTTTCACAGACTGAAACGGATCCCGGTATACCAAGAGCGGCTTGATAATAAAACCAGAAAACGAAATGTGGGGTAAAATATGAAATTAAAAAAAGCAATTGCTGTAGTTATTGCTGCCGTAACGGTATTTATGTTTTGCTCATGTGAAACTATTAACGACTTTTTTGAAAACGATCTGAAGGTTGAATCCGGATTAGATGAGGGAAACCTGATCAGCTATTATATTGATGTTGGTCAGGGTGACAGTGAATTCATTATATTTCCAGACGGAAAGACAATGCTTATAGATGCAGGTACACGCGAGGGCGGAGAACAGGTAATAAAGCTTATAAACAAGCTCGGCTGTAAAAAGATAGATTTTTTGATAGCAACACATCCCCACAGCGATCATATAGGCGGACTCGCCGATGTGATAAAAGAATTTGACGTCGATAAGATCTATATGCCTAAAGCGGTTACTCAGACGAAAACTTATGAATATCTTCTTCAGACAATTCAAAATAAAAATAAGAAGATTAAAACTGCTAAGGCTGGTATGAACATTACAAACTCTGACGAATTTGACTACAGCGCAGATATTCTTTCACCGGTAAGCGACAGCTATGAAGATCTGAATAATTATTCGGCTGTGGTTATGATAAGGTTTAAAAACAAAAAATTCCTGTATATGGGTGATGCTGAAAAGCAGGTCGAAAATGAGCTTCTTGAAAATAAGACGGATGTTAATGCAGACGTTGTCAAGGTAGGTCATCATGGCAGCAGAACAGCCTCCACTGCAAAGTTTCTTAAGGCAGTGGGAGCAAAATATGCGGTTTTTTCTCTCGGAAAGGATAATGACTACGGTCATCCTCATAAACAGACGATTGCCCGCTGGGAAAAAACGGGCGCGGAGATGTACCGGACTGATCAGAAGGGTACGATAACAATAAGCACAGACGGTGACAGTATAAAAGTAGAAACTGAAAAATAGGGAGAGTGTATTAATGATTCAGGTAACAGTGGATAGATTTGAAAATAATCTTGCAGTTGTCGAAATAAGCAAAGATAAATTCAGCAGGATACCCTCAGTCGTAATTCCCGATGCTAAAGAGGGAGATACGATAACCATTACAGCAAGAAAAAATTCTCAGTTTATGATTTCTAAAAAAGATGACAACTATTCATATGTGCTTACGCCAAAGGGAAAATATGCTCTGCCGCATGATGTTACTGACGGAGCAAAGCCCGGGGATTATATAGCCTTCGAGGTCGATTCGATCGCAACTGAACACAGGGTAAGCAAGATACGTAAATTGGTGGACAGCCTTTTTGAATAAAGGTATCACGGTACAGCATTGCTGTGCCGTTTTTTCTTTACAATTCAGAAATCAGCCGGTTGTCAATAACTGATGGAAAATGCTATTTTTTGTTATTTTTTCTTGACTGTCGAGGTAATAACAATTATAATGGGTTTATACGAAAATAACGGAGGTCGAACTGTCATGTTTCTTAATCAGTTGAACGATAATGAAAAGGAATTGTATTTGCAGCTCTGTGCTTATGCAGTTATGGCGGATGATGTTTTTGCAGCGGATGAAATGGAATCAATTGCGCTGATATGCCATGAAATGATGCTTACAAATCATATGCCCGATACTGAGGAGCATCTTGACTCTATACTTGACAAGCTGAATATTATTGCATCAAGACAGCAAAAGAATATTATGATTCTGGAATTGATGCTTCTGCTGAAACGTGACGGTGTTCTCGATGAATCAGAAGTTGCTTTCCTTGAGCATGTTAAGGATATGTTTGAAATATCAGATGAGAAATATACAGCATTGTATAGTTTGTCTGAAATATATCTCTCTGTCTATAAACAGCTTTCTGAGAATATAAACGGCTGATATCGTTTTACAGAATACAACTGAACAACCGACCGTGCAGCTTTGTTGTCAATCAGGCATGGTCGGTTGATTTTGTTATCATTTTCAGAAAATATTTATGGGGTTGAGGTGTGATATGTTAAAAAGAATCATCAGTGTTTTCTGTACTGTGCTGTTGTTTGCGGCAGGTTTTTGTATGATACCGGTCAGTGCGGCAGAACAGGATTTTAGGCTCAGCCGTGAACTTGTGAATTTGTACCCGAGGCAAAGCTTTCGTCTCAGAGTTACAGATACAAGACATGAATATAAATT
>CACYDC010000271.1 GCA_902773025.1 uncultured Ruminococcus sp. | reverse complement strand
GAAGCTTATCGTACCGTCCTTTTCTTCATAGGTGAAATTCATGACAGTACCGGAAGCATCGTATGTACCTGTACCGTCATCATTGAACTTATAGGTATAGCTGTTGTTATACGACCAAGTACCGGTAAGAGTATACTCTGCTGATGTTTCGGAAGAAACCGTATTTTCTTGACTGATTCCGTCTGCGGAGGTATCCGGAACAGCTGTTGATACTGCTGAGGTGTCTGACGTTTCCGACGTTTCCGACACTGTCGTATCTGTTGAAGAAGCAGCAGAAGAAGTACCACGCTCAGCTGCATTGCAGGCGGCTGACGTAAGAATTACAGCGGCAGAAAGCATTATTAATGCGGTATTTCTGATAACTGATATTTTCATGTAGTACCACCCTCAGCTGTTTTTCAGACATTGAATCTGAAAAGAACGATATCGCCGTCCTGCATTACATATTCCTTTCCTTCGCTCCTTACAAGACCCTTGTCCTTAGCAGCAGTCATTGATCCGCATTCCATCAGATCTTTATATGCAACGACTTCTGCGCGGATAAATCCTCTTTCAAAATCGGTATGTATTTTTCCGGCTGCCTGCGGCGCCTTTGTGCCCTTGGTTATCGTCCACGCGCGAACCTCCTGCTTGCCGGCAGTAAGGTATGAGATCAGTCCAAGAAGATCGTAGCAGGCATTGATCAGTCTGTCAAGACCGGATTGCTCAAGACCCATTTCAGATAAGAACATTTCCTTTTCGTCCGGTTCCATTCCGGAAATTTCTGCTTCAATTTCTGCGCAGATCGGAAGAACTGCAGAATGCTCACTGTCTGCAATTTCTTTTACCATATCAAAATATTTGTTTCCTTCGACTTTGCCGTTTTTGAAATCGGCATCGCTGAGGTTTGCCGCGTATATAATAGGCTTGTTTGTAAGCAAAGCAACACTTTCGAGAAGCTCCGCTTCCTCAGGTGTACATTCTACCGAACGAGCGGCCTTTCCCTCGTCAAGAGCTTCCTTTACACGCTTGAAGAAATCCAGATCAGCCTGATATTTCTTATCGCCCTTGATAAGCTTTTGCGTCTTGTCTATTCTTCTTTCTATCATTTCGATATCGGAAAGAATAAGCTCAACATTAATTGTTTCTATATCCCTTTTAGGATCAATACTTCCGTCAACATGAATAATATCATCGTTTTCAAAGCAGCGTACAACGTGGACGATCGCATCGACCTCACGTATATTGGCAAGAAACTTATTTCCAAGACCTTCGCCTTTTGACGCGCCCTTTACCAGACCGGCAATATCAACAAATTCTATTGTAGCCGGAGTGTATTTTTCCGGGTCATACATTTCTGCAAGCTTATCGAGTCTTTTATCCGGTACAGCAACAACACCCACATTTGGTTCGATCGTGCAGAACGGATAGTTTGCAGACTGTGCGCCTGCATTGGTAATTGCATTAAAAAGTGTACTTTTGCCGACATTTGGCAGACCAACTATTCCGAGTTTCATGTAATTTCACTTCTCCTTAATAAATGTATGATATATTAAAAAATCAGTTTTTGCTGAAATCAGTAAGAACCAGACCTTTGTTGTGTTCAAGCGCCCAGGTTATATTCCATTCGCTGGTGAACAGCAGAAGGTGCTTGCCCTTGAGATCCTGAATTCTTCGGGTATCTGTAGTCAGGTTGAGAGTTTTTGGATCAATATCCTCATTTTCTATCCATCTGATAAGCTCGTACGACATATTTTCAAGTACGATGTCAACGTTGTATTCGTTTTTCAGACGATATTCCAGCACTTCAAATTGAAGCACCCCGACGACCCCGACAATGACTTCCTCCATTCCGCCGCCGAGAGACTGAAATATCTGTATAGCGCCCTCTTGTGCGATCTGTGTAATACCTTTGACAAATTGTTTACGTTTCATTGTATCTTTAAGGCGTACTCTTGCAAAATGCTCAGGCGCAAATGTGGGGATACCTTCAAAGCGTACTTTTTTTGACGGCGAACACACGGTATCTCCTATCGAGAAAATACCGGGGTCGAATACACCGATAATATCGCCTGCATATGCTTCGTCAATAACTTCTCTGTCCTGCGCCATCAGCTGCTGAGGCTGTGAAAGGCGCATTTTTTTGTCGCCCTGTACATGATAGACTTCCATTGATTTATCATATTTTCCTGAGCAAATACGCATAAAGGCAATTCTGTCACGGTGAGCCTTGTTCATATTTGCCTGGATCTTGAAAACAAAGGCCGAGAAGCTTTCGTCGAAGGGATCGACTTCTCCCTCTACCGTTTTTCTTGGAAGAGGTGATGTTGTCATGCGCAGAAATTCTGCAAGGAAGGGTTCTACACCAAAATTGGTAAGAGCAGAGCCGAAAAATACAGGTGTAAGCTTTCCGCTGCGTACCTGATCGAGATCGAATTCATCGCCGGCACCCTCAAGCAGTTCTATGTCATCACGTAAAGTCTGAGCCAGAGATTCACCCAGTCTTTCGTCAAGCTCAGCTGAATCGGCAGTAAGCTCATCCATTTCGACTTCACGCTGTCCGTTGTTGGCGGTAAAAGCGAGAATTTCCTTTTTTGAAAAATCATACACGCCTTTGAAATCTCTGCCGCAGCCGATAGGCCAGTTCATAGGGCAGGTGTGTATCCCGAGAACATTTTCAATATCCTCAAGCAGCTCGTAAGGGCTTCTTGCTTCTCTGTCCATCTTATTGATAAATGTAAAAATAGGGATATTTCTCATCACACATACTTTAAAAAGCTTTCTTGTCTGTGCTTCAACGCCCTTTGAAGCGTCGATAACCATGACAGCCGAATCGGCAGCCATAAGGGTACGGTAAGTGTCCTCGGAGAAATCCTGGTGACCCGGAGTGTCGATAATATTAATGCAGTATCCATCGTAATTAAACTGCATTACAGATGAGGTTACGGAAATACCTCTTTGTTTTTCGATTTCCATCCAGTCTGAAACAGCGTGTTTATCTGTTTTTTTACCCTTTACAGATCCTGCAAGCTGAATGGTTCCGGTATAAAGCAGAAGCTTTTCGGTAAGTGTTGTTTTTCCTGCATCAGGATGGGATATGATCGCAAAGGTCCTGCGTTTTTCAATAAGTTCCTTAGTAGTAGCCAAGCACATTTCCTCCCAAATTACAATTTCCTTATTTATGTCCAAGATAATATTTTAAACTAAACAAACACGATAATCAAGTGTTTTTACGATATGACGAAATAAAATCGCATTGAAAATCCGTGTTTTAAATAAAAAACAACCGCCCTATTGGGCGGCTGCTTCAAGATGTCGGCATCTTCCTATTTTTCCGGGTCGTCACCAACCGAGTATCTTCGGCGCGATCGAGCTTAACTTCCGTGTTCGGCATGGGAACGGGTGGACCCTCGACGCCATCAACACCGACTATTCAACTGTGTCGTTCCTGACGACTCGATTATTATAGCACAGCTGTTTTGAAAAAGCAATAACTTTTTTAAAAAAATAATATACAAGTTGCAAATTAATATAATAATATACAAAACGTAATATAATAAAATACTTTTGCAACAAGTGCGCCATATTGTTATGTTTCACTTGATTTTTTTTAAAATGCAAAGTATAATTCATATAAAAGAATTGTTTATGGAGAGTGATCATAATGCTGTTGGCAATTATATCTGCTGCGGCTTGTCTGGCTGCTGCAACGATAATGTATAGTCCGAGGATGAGAAATTTCCGTTACTATCGTCCGTTTGCTCTGTTCTTTCTTATGGAGGGTATATGGACCGTTGCAGACTATGCATTCAGACAAATATCCCCGGATAATGTTTTTATGGATGTTATACATTATATTGCCATTATTGCAATTGTAATATACTTTATTCTTGCTATCCTGCTCGGAGCGGGAAAAAAGAAACCGGAAGCAAAACATGAGCTTGCAAAAAATAAAAAATAGTTCATATGGTTTTGAGTACATAATAATGTAAGGAGCTTTGACTGTGGGATATATTTATGCTGCAATGTGGTTGTTTGCAGGCGTGCTGTTATTGATAAGGTATCGCAGATTGAGCCGCATGATCACTCCGTTGAGTATATATCTGATGCTTCTTGGCATATGGTGGCTTGTGAATGAATTTACAGAAACCGATCTCCTTCACGGAGTATTTGCCTGGATACTCAGGGGAATAACTGCTGTAGTACTGGCGGTTTGCGCAATTATTTATTATTCGGAAAAAAGGAATACGGCAAACGATCAGAGTGAACAGTCGGCTGATAAAGACGACTGATGCTGACGTTGATTACCGGATATGTTGGGCTGCTGCCTGAGCTTCAGGTAGGGAAAAGCTTACTGCGTACAGTATGAATTTGTAATATTTACCGATAAACTCAGGGACACACCGATCTATTGACAGATCAGTGTGTCCCTTGACAGTATTATTCAATAAAGTCCGGTTTAGTGCAAATCTATACAACAGTGACGTTACATTTAGCAGTAACTCCGTTATATGTCTTTACAGTAATGACAGCCTTTCCTTTTTTTATGCCCTTAAGATCACCCCTTGCGTTGGTATAGCAGATACCATTATCAGTCGAGGCAAAAGCCCTTTTATTTGAAGCTGTGCCCTCGGTTATCCAGCTGTTCAGATGGAAATACTGACCTTCCTTGAGTGTGAGATCATATTTATTCAGGTTCAGTTTGGTGGGGGCTTTTTTGACTCTTACTTTGCACGTCGCATATACTCCATTGTAGGTCTTTACTGTAATATAGACCTGACCGACTGCTTTTGCTACAAGATATCCGCTTCCGCTCGTATAGCAGGTGTTGTTGCTTGTGGATGAAAAGGCGCGTTTGAGCGATGCTTCGCCTTCGTTGACCCAACTGTTGAGTTTGAATGATTCTCCGACACCTAAAACAAGTTCTTTGGCATTAAGATTCAGCTTAGTCGGGGCTTTTTTGACCGTAACATTACATACGGCGGTAACCCCGTTGTAGGTTTTTACTGTTATTTTTGCAGTGCCGGGCTTTTTTGCCACAAGTTCTCCCTTGCCGCTTGTATAACATATCCCGTTATCAGTTGACACAAATGCCCGTTTGTCGGATGCAGCGCCTTCATTTATCCAGCTGTTCAGACTGAAACGCTCTCCTACGCCGAGCCGCAGATTATATGCATTCAGGTTAAGCTTTTTAGGGGCGTTTTTGACTATTACAGTGCATTTGAACGTTCTTCCGTTTTTTGTTTTGCAGGTTATCTCAGCTGTTCCTTTTGCTTTTGCCTTTATCTTTCCGTTAGAAACAACAGCGACCTTCGAATTGCTTGAACTCCACGATACTGCTTTGTCCCTGTCGTAGGAATACAATGCTGCGCTGCGGACATTAAGCTGGTAGTTTTCCCCGACTCCGAGGTTGACCTTGGTGCGGTTCAGCTTTGCTGATTCAAGTGAGAAGAAATGTACTGAATAATTCACGGTTACCGGTCTTTCCTTTTTGCTCATTCCGGTGATCGTAATATCTACTGTGTCATTATTATTGATATTCGGCAAACCAAAAACTATATATGGGCCCGGCTGTCCGTAATATCCGAATGGTGAATATTGATCATTACTTTTGACACTGAGATAACATTCATTATCTGAAGTAAAATAATTATCATTGTATAAGTTTTTTTGTTCTGTCAACACCCATTTTTTTCCGGTATTTCTGGATTTAGCAACGACCTTGACCTCTGTTGACGGAGGAGGATATTTTCCGTCATCATTGTCGTAGGAGTACTTATCGGATTCCACCTGCCAGGTAGTTTCATAATCTGTGCTGAAATGTATGGAAAAGGCTGCTTTTCCGCCGAAGCCGCTATGGTATAATTCGTAAGGGGTATTTTTTGCCGGCCATGCAACATAATCGCCTGTAAACTTTCCGTTTCTGGATGTATCAATTGAATACATACCGGAATAAATGCTTACATGTCCGAAACCTGTGTATTTCATATCCGGATTGAGGCACCACATTCTGTGACCAAGATATTCTATATTGCTTTCGTCTGTATCGTGTACCCAGTAGAGTGCAGCGTGTGAAAGGCTGCTGCCCCCGGTGCTGTAATATAAATTGGATTTTCCGTTCGCCTGCAAAGAAAACAACTGATCCGTCATTCCCTTAGGCTTCGATGGATAATGAGTCATCTGACCATTTGCAGCGTTTACAAGCTGGCCTACCTGAGCGCCGAGATCATATTCGTTTTTAAGCTCGACATCAGCAGGAATACCGGCAATATAACGGCAGAAATTCAAGGCATTCAGGGCCTGCGTTCTGTCAGCTGCGGAAATATCACCCTGAGCATATGGCGCGGAAAGGGAATAGTCCTTTGTGTATACTGTTGAT
>CACYDC010000270.1 GCA_902773025.1 uncultured Ruminococcus sp. | reverse complement strand
TATGAGGTCGTCGAGGTGTAACTCAGTTTGGTAGAGTGCTTGGTTTGGGACCAAGATGCCGCAGGTTCGAGTCCTGTCACCTCGACCAAAGCGAAAATCCTGACACGAAAGTGTCAGGATTTTTTATTTAGTATGAAATAATACGTTATTACAGCAGTATCTATTTCAAGTTTTGATCACGAGAATAATTCCGCGTTATCTTTAAGATATTCGTTCCAGATTTCGTATAACAGCTTTGCAAATTCTTTATATCCCTCTGATGTAAAGTGTCCTCCTATCCTGCTTTTATTCAGTACGTCATTATAAAGATATCGCTCCTTTACAGCAGCAAGATCCAGAAGATGTGTATGACACTCATCTGCACAGCTGCTGCATATTTCCCTTACGGCTGTGTTGTATTTATCATATCTGTCAGCATCATAATGTGATGAAAATGTACTATCCGGACACGTCTGCATAAAAATATGTGCATCAGGACTTATTTTGTGCAGCTCTCGGACAATTTTTGCCATACATCCGTAATAACTCACTCTATCTGTACCTATATCTGATTTATCTCCGAGTTCAAGATGATATCTCGGATCTTCTGTGCTGTCATTGATCCCAAGTCCAATAATATATGCATCTGCTTTTCCTGCTTTTTCTGCCTTTTTAAGTCCGTCACTTCTGTTGAGCCAATCATATGCATTCGCACCGCTGATACCACAGTTGATATATTGACAACCCGTCAGCATACTCATGTGATATGGCCATGCACTGTTTTCATCATCTGCCCATCCATAGCCGTTTTTATCCGGAACATATCCCGCAGTGTAACTGTCGCCTATACAGCATACACGTGAAAATATACTGCAATCCGCAGTTTTTTCTGTTTTTTCTTCCGAAGAAATACTGCTGTCTGAAATAATCAAAGAAGCTTCTGACTTTTCGTTATTATCTGATACCTTGCTTGCCTGATTTTCTTTGTTCTGTGCTGAACAGCCTGACATACAAAGAAGTATAAAAGATACTATTGCCGCAAATATGAACTTTATTGCAAAACCGCTGTCTAAAAACACAAATTATCCCTCCTTTTTCTTTTAACGCTTTCAGCGCCGTTTTTTCATATATGTGAAAACACCCGGGTACAACGCCCCGGGAAATTCCACTGTTAACTATAATTCTTTCATCTGGTATTGCTCAGATTATTATTTCTGTAATATTACCATCTTTATCAGCTTTTACTTTGAATTCCCGGTCATTCTTTCCGGAGTAACAAAAACCGTCCCCCGATTCCGAAAGCTCCGTTATCGGGCCTTCTTTTTTCAAATCATCCATTATCACATAAATCCGCGACGGAAATGAATTTTCAGGAAGAATGCTTTTATCGGTCCTGCATATAAGCCCTCCGTACGAAACAGTACTTCTGCCGCCGCTGCTCCGGAATGTCATTCCCGACAAGGACTCCGGGCTGTTGATTGTGATAACTTTAATATCGTTTCCTGGAAAACTGAGTGTGCATTGATACCTTTTATCGCCATAAATAATCGTACAATCCTGTTGCGCTTTAATCTGCAGCGATGGCATTCGTCCGCTGCTGCATGAAGCGCACGTCAGTAAAAGCAGCGCAGCCGCTGCCGCTGCTGTTGTTTTTTTCAATGCTCTGCCGCCCTTCCTTAGGTTCAGAAAACATGAATAAGCTCATCAAGGATATCACTCGGAAGCATTGTACGCGCAGAAAGCCTTTCTTCACATTTATCTCCTGCAATACCGTGATAGTACACAGCATTAACAGCTGCTTCATCAGAACTGAGTCCCTGCGCAAGAAATGAAGCCGCCATTCCTGCGAGGATATCACCGCTGCCGCCCTTTGCCATACCGTTATTTCCGGTAAGATTGACATATACATTTCCGTCCGGGAATGCAATAATGGTATCTGCGCCCTTGAGCACAACCGTTACTCCGTAATCAGATGCAAAATCACGCGCCGTGTGATATCTGTTTTTCTGAACTGTCATAATATTGGTACCTGTCAGTCTTGCCATTTCTCCGGGATGAGGGGTTATAATAACAGGCGCCATTGACTGCCTTAATACATCTATATTCGGAATAATTGAATTTATTCCGTCTGCATCAATTACCATCGGTTTTGTCGAGGTCGAAATAAGAGATGAAACCAACTCTGTCATGTCATTGCTTGTACCAAGACCGCATCCTATAAGAATCGCGCTGCAACGGCCCATTATTTCAGTTTGAAGCTTCTCAAACTCATTTATGCTTATAAGTCCGTCATCCGTTTCATTCAGCGGAAGAAAGACAGATTCTGTAAGCTTATTTGCAACAATGGGATAGATTGATTTCGGAACAGCTGATTTCAGTATACCAACACCTGTACGAAGCGCTGCTGTTCCTGAAAGCACTGCAGCCCCGGACATACCATAGCTGCCGCAAATTGAAAGAAGTGTACCGTTTGTACCCTTGTGTGCAGATTTTGTCTTAGGCCTGAGCGGATGGCGTTCAATGTATTCATCCGTAGTACGCATTGCATAGGTACACATATCAACAAGCTCCTGCGGTATACCTATTTTTGCAACAGATACTTCTCCGCAGTAATCAATTGAAGGATACAGAACATGAAGCGGTTTAAGCGCCGTAAACGATACTGTATAATTTGCATGGAAACAGTCACCGGGTATTTCTCCGGAATTACAGATTATTCCGCTTGGGGTATCGATTGCTATTCTGACAGCGCTTTTATTACTATTTGCAAGATCGATAGCCTGCGCGCTTCCGGGATCAAGAACATCTTTGAAGCCTATACCATAAATTGCATCTATAATTATTTCCGCGTCATTTATAATCTGAGCCGCATCATTAATTTGTTCGTACAGATTAATAATGCTTACCTTATCCGGTATGATATTAAAATTCATTTTAGCGAGATCCGTATGGGGATATTCATTAACAAGAATAACAGTTACCTCAGACATCATTGACAAAAAACGTGCTACAACAAATCCATCTCCGCCGTTATTGCCTTTGCCGCAAAGCACTACGACCTTACGCAGTTTTTTTTGTGTGATAAGCTTAGCAGCAAGCTCAGCGACAGCGGCTCCTGCCTGTTCCATTAATGAAGCAAGAGAAGCGCCGCTTCGAGCGGCCATTTTTTCAAGATTCAGCATTTCATTGCTTTCTATTACTACCATAATTTCCACCTCATACAGCTTTTTATAAAATATATATAAATTACATGATTTAATAAATTATTTTGTGCATTACTATTCTATCACTCTTTTATTTATTTTTCAATCGCTGAAACGATTTTTTATATAATATTTATACCATTTCACATTGTCACATTATTTTGTATTATCTGAGCATTGTTAAAAGCAAAAAAAATGCCGCACAGATTCCCGATTCATTTCCGGGTCTGTGCGGCATTATTCATTTAACTACTGTTACCTTACAGGTAGATTCTTTGCCGTTGTATGTACGTACTGTAACATAAGCTGTGCCGGGCTTTATAGCTTTGAACTGACCGGTCCAGTTTGTCTTTGTCATTTTAACTACAGAAGAATTGCTTGTGCGGAATGTGCGGGTAGCACAGCCGGCATTTGAAGGTACACTACAACTGAGTGTTGCGCTCTGGCCAACCTTCAGCGTAAGATTCTTTTTGCTAATTGTCACGCCTGACGGCGCAGCCTTTACTGTAACCTTGCAGGTACTTTCCTTGCCGTTGTACGTGCGTACTGTTACATAAGCAACGCCCGGTTTTACCCCTTTGAATACGCCGTTCCAGTCGGTTCTTGTCATCTTTACGACACTGCTGTTGCTTGTGCGGTATGTACGCTTTGAGCATGCTGAACCGTCATTCACGCTTGAACCGAGCGTATAGCTTTCGCCTACACCGATCGTTAAGATGCC
>CACYDC010000269.1 GCA_902773025.1 uncultured Ruminococcus sp. | reverse complement strand
TGTTTGTTCGGATACGGTTCAAAAGAAGAAATGATCGAATACTATCCCATACGAAAACCATTTTTCGTAAATACCCCCGAGGATATAATTGATATTATTCTTTATTAATTTATCAGTATTGTAAATAAACGGACTGCAAATCAACTTTGCAGCCCGTCTTTTTTATATTCCTTATTCAGCGTTTTCAGCAATGACCTTCTGCGCTATGTTCTGAGGTGCTTCCTCATAACGCTCAAACTTGAATGTGAAATATCCTCTGCCCTGTGTAGCCTGTCGGATAAATGTTGAGAAATCGCTCATTTCTGCCTGCGGCGCTTCTGCTTCGATCTCCTGCATATTGTCCTCAGCCTGATTCATGCCCAGAACTCTGCCGCGGCGCTTAGTTATTTCACCCATTATATCGCCCATGTTGTCGCTCGGTACAACCGCCTTCAGAACTCCTACGGGTTCAAGCAATACAGGATTTGCCTTCGGCATTCCTTCTTTGTATGCAAGCGAAGCCGCTGTCTTGAATGACATCTCCGATGAATCTACCGGATGATAAGAACCGTCCACGAGTATTGCTTTGAGTCCTACAACAGGATATCCTGCAAGCGGCCCCTTCGTGATACTGTCACGCAGTCCCTTCTCAACAGCCGGGAAAAAGCCTTTCGGCACTGCTCCGCCTACTACCTTTTCCTCAAATTCCATGCTTTCGCTTTCACACGGTGAGAACTCTATCCATACGTCACCGAACTGACCGTGACCGCCGGTCTGCTTCTTATATCTTCCCTGTACCTTAACGCTCTTGCGTATAGTTTCTCTGTATGCTACCTTCGGCTTGGAAAGAACAACATCCACACCGAATTTCGATTTCAGCTTCGATACAACAACATCCAGATGCTGCTCACCCATTCCGCTGATTATCATCTGATGTGTTTCATGATTCATTTCAAATCTGATCGTCGGATCTTCTTCGCTGAGTTTTGCAATACCCTGCGCTACCTTATCCTCTTCGCCCTTATTCTTCGGCGCTACAGCCATTGATAATGACGGCTCGGGATATTCTACAGAATCAAGTATTACCTTCCTTACCGGAGAACAAAGCGTATCCCCTGTGTTTGTAGAAGAAAGCTTTGCCACAGCTCCTATATCTCCTGCTCCGATATACGGCGCATCCTCAAGCTTCTTGCCTTTCGCAGTCATTACCTTGGATATTTTTTCATTGACTCCTGTCCTCATATTGACAAGCTGAGTATCAGGTCCGATCTTTCCTGATATTACCTTGAAGTATGACAGCTTTCCTACAAACGGGTCTGCAATAGTCTTAAATACTATTGCAGCAGCTGCCGCATCATCGTTTACGCTCAGTTCTACAGGTTCGCCGTCAAGATCAACTGCAAGCTCTCCCGCATTATCCGCAGCGCTCGGCGCAAGCCAGATAAGTCCGTTCAGAAGCTGCTCAACACCATATGTCAACAGCGCATCTCCGCAGAATACGGGGCTGATACTGCCGTTCTTTACACCCTGGCTGACACCTACTATTATCTCCTCAGGGGTGAATTCCTCGCCGGAGAAATACTTCTCAAACATTTCGTCACTGGTTTCTGCAACTGCTTCGTTGATTGCTGTTCTCAGACCCTCAAGACGATCACCCATATCAGGTATCGGAACATTTGTGATTTTTCCGTCAATATATTTATATGCCTTATATTCAAGCAAATTAACATAACAGTCAGCCTGGCCGTCAACAATATACGGCACAACTACAGGACAAACCGACGGTCCGAAGGATGATTTCAGACTCTCAAATACACGATAGAATCTTGCGCTTTCATCGCAAAGTCCATTTACAAAGAAAACCTTTGTAAGACCGCGTTTATTTGCCGCTTTCACTGCCTTTTCGGTTCCGACTGCAACTCCGCCCTTACCTGATACGGTTATAAGTACTGTATCAGCAGCGCGTACTGCTTCGCAGAGTCCGCCTTCAAAATCAAAAAGACCGGGGGCATCTATCAGATTTATCTTTTTGCCCTTCCACTCAAGCGGCGCCACACAAGTCTGAACTGATGTTTTTCTCTT
>CACYDC010000268.1 GCA_902773025.1 uncultured Ruminococcus sp. | reverse complement strand
TTATCAAGGAAACAGGCTGTGCATACGGAAAATTCTTTGAAAACAAGGCTGTTTTTATAAGCAGAGAGTGGTTTCCCGATTTTGCAAATTACCGCAGAAACGGCTACGATTTTGATGCAAGATATGATGACGGTCTGGCGGCTTTCAGGGACAAGGAGCTTTTTGAACTGCTGAATGCAGGTGCTCCTGTTTTGTCAAAGGATCTGAAAGAACAGGGAAATTACCGCAAAGGCGGCAAAAAAGGATTTGAAACTATCATCACCCGATTGCAGTCACAATGCTATGTAGTTATCAGTGATTTTGTTTATCAGAGAGATAAGCACGGAAAGCCTTACGGCTGGGGTATTGCAGAGTATTCCACGCCGGAAAAATTCATGGGCGATGATTTTACAGACAGAGTTTATGAACGGACACCGGAAGAATCCTATCAGCGTATTCTGCTGCATCTTAAAGAACTGCTGCCTGATGCGGATGATGCAGCTTTACGAAAGATCATTAGATGACCGGATCAATTATGAGTCAATAATAATGTGCTATCCGGATTCTTATTGGCTTGAATATTAGTTTGTTCTATGGTAAAATTATAACAACAAATCAAGCGAAGGGAGACGATAGTATGCCTGTATATACAATGCCTGTCGGTAAAAGTGATTTTGCGAAAATCAGAACGGACGGAGATTACTATATAGATAAAACTGATCTTATCAAGCAAATTACGTCAAGCGGAGCAGAGGTCACTCTTTTTGCAAGACCCCGCCGCTTCGGAAAGTCGCTTAATATGTCCATGCTTCAGCATTTCTTTGATATAAGGGAAAACAGCGAAAAACTTTTTGAAGGTCTTGCAGTTTCTAAGGATAAAGAACTTTGCGATAATTGGATGAACAAATATCCGACTATTCTTGTCAGCTTTAAGGATGTTGACGGTGATGATTATGAAAGTGCTGCTGACCAACTGAAAGGTATTATATCCAAACTATATGAATCCCATAAATATCTAACAGAAGACAATCGCTTTGATGAATACGAAATAGAAAAATTCAGGTCACTTTTGGCTTTAAATTCTTCTGATGTGAATTTGAAGGATTCTCTGAACTTTTTGACAAAACTGTTGTATAATAAATATCACAAGCAGGTCATACTTTTGATAGATGAATATGATGTTCCTATGGCAAAAGGGGATGCAAAAGGATACTATCCCCAAATAACCGGGATCATGCGTCTTATGTTAAGTCAGGCTTTGAAGGACAATGTTTATATTAAATTTGCAGTTCTTACAGGCTGCCTGCGAATTGCCAAGGAAAGCATTTTTACGGGGCTTAATAATCCGAAGATATATTCTATTCTTGACTATGGTTTTGAAGAATTTTTCGGATTCACAGACAGTGAAATTGACCGTCTGCTTGCCGACACGGGATTTACGGAATACAAGGAAAAGATAAGGCAGTGGTATGATGGTTATCGCTTCGGTGATACGGAAATATATTGTCCCTGGGATGTGCTTAATTATGTTTCCGATCTGCAGCACAAAGCCGGATTGGAACCAAAAAACTACTGGGCAAACACAAGCGGCAATGATATTATCAGGCAGTACCTTGAAAGCGGTATAAATCCACAGTCTGATTTTGAGACGCTGCTTGCCGGAGGGTGTATAAGAAAAACTATTGCCGAGGATGTCACATATCGTGATCTTCTCAGCAGCGAGGAAAACTTCTGGTCGGTGCTTCTTATGACGGGTTATCTGACGGTCGTTCCTGAGAAAGAAGTAAAAGATGACAACACCCCGAATGATAATGGTCTGTATCTTAGACTGGTTAACAATGAAATCAAGGAACTGTTTTCGAGGACAGTTGTTTCGTGGTTCAAGGAAAAGGTAATGACAGAGGACAGAACAGAGCTATTTGGGGCGATCTGGAACGGTGATGCAGAAACCATTACTGATGAACTCTGTGGCTTTCTTGGTGACAGTATCAGCTTTTATGATTATCACGAAAATTTTTATCACGCTTTTCTTACGGGACTGCTATCAGGTATGAAGGGCATAAGTGTTGAGTCAAATCGGGAGACCGGCACGGGCAGAGCGGATGTTATACTGAAATATCCGCGGAAGGGTCTTGTTGCGATATTTGAATTCAAAAGTGCAAAAAGCGAGGATGAAATGGATAGTAAATGCAACGAAGCACTACAGCAGATCGAAACAAGAAAATATTCCTTCCCGTTCAGGCACAGCATAATTCACAAATATGGCATAGCGTTCTTTGAGAAACAGTGCCTTGTAAAAAACGCATAACACAAAAACGAATACCTGTGTTTTTTATTATAATCCATAGAAAATGCCTCCGGCAAAACAGATACCTGCTTTGTCGGAGGCTGAAATTTTGTTATTATTATTTCATCCTACCGCATATCTCCCGATAATCTTTGCTAT
>CACYDC010000267.1 GCA_902773025.1 uncultured Ruminococcus sp. | reverse complement strand
GGAGTACTGTATTTTTCTTCTGGCGCAAATATATAAGGAAAGCTATCCCCAGAATGAACTCTGCCTGATTGTTTCCGAAGAAGGATTATTGCCTCCTGTGGACAGTGTTATTGTGGAAAATGATCTTATGAAAGTGCCAAAGAGAGCCAAGACTTGCGGCGCAGATATGCTCCTGATCAGTTCGCTGTATAGGGGAGCCCCTTTGCAAGAGGAATTCTTTGTCAATGTTGCTTCGGAAAAAATCAAGACGATTACCTGGGGACACAATTTCTATTTGAGCGATTATTGCAAAAGACTTGCAAAGTGTGAGTATGTCAGAGCAAATGTTTTTGTCGGAAGACAGCAATATGATCGCTATATTGACCACAAGGTAATAAAAAAGTCAACCTATATATATAATATGTATCCGATTAAAAAAAAGCCGGAAAGAAAGAATCGAACAAAACCAGTTGTTACCTATATTGGTTCGCTGGTGCCGGCTAAAGGGTTTCAGATTCTGGCGGCTGTGTGGAAAGATATTTTGAAAAAGGTTCCGGAAGCTGAACTGAATGTGATTGGAAGCGGAAAGCTTTACAGCAGGGATGCGGAGCTTGGCACATACAGAATAGCAGATCAGGATTTTGAGAAGCAGATCATGCCCGGCCTGACAGATGAACAGGGCAGGATTCTCCCTTCTGTGCATTTTCTTGGAGTATTGGGCAAAGAAAAAGATGATGTGATAGCCGAAACGTCCGTTGGCGTTGTCAATCCAACCGGCAGAACGGAAACCTTCGGGATCAGTGCACTGGATTTCGAGAGCATGGGTGTGCCGGTTGTCACGATTGCTAAGGGCGGATTTCTTGACACGGTAATAGATGGCCAGACCGGTATTCTGGTAAAGAAACCGTTTTTGATTGCTGATGCGATTATAGCGTTGCTTACAGATTCTCAAAAGAATCAGGCCTATGGAGAGGCAGGCAAGAAGCTGGCAGAAACATTTCAGCCGGATAAAATCATCAGTCAATGGGATGTCATTTTTAATAAAGTCAACAATGATGAACCGATGACCTATATTATGCCGGATTCATTTATGAATACCAATCTTAAAAGGTTAAGAAAATTCAATCGGACGATTCATGCGCCTGTTTCGGTTATCGGAATAGAAACATTTGCACGGAATATGCTGAGGAGGCTTGGAAGATAATGAAGTTCAGCATTATTACTGTTTGCCTGAATGCCGGCAACGACCTTTCAGATACAGTCAGCAGCGTTCTGAACCAGACTTATGATGACTATGAGTTGATTATCAAAGACGGTATGTCAACGGATGGCTCCATAGAAAAACTTCCTGATAACAGTCATATCAAGCTGATCCGCTGCAAGGATTCCGGTATCTATGACGCTATGAATATGGGCATAAAGGAAGCAAGCGGGGATTATCTTATTTTTATCAATGCAGGTGACGGTCTTTTTGAAACATCTACACTTGCTTCTTTGGCGGATAGTGTTAAAGACGGAGCAGCATTGTATTATGGTCATTGTTTCAATGAAACAATGAAAATATACAGTAACTCTCCCCAAAAACTGACACCGTTTTTTTGCTATCGCTCTATGCTTTGTCATCAGGCTATGGTGTTTGAAAGAAAAGCTATTATTGGTAAACTATATGATACTTCGTATCGTGTATGTGCAGACAGAGAATTGTTATTGTATATGGTCGTGAAAGAAAAACTTCCGACCCAATATCTTCCCTTGGTCATAGCTCGCTATAAAGGTTCGGGCTTCTGCGAAACAGAAGCGAATCGGGAAAGGATAAAGAAGGAAAATAAGCGTCTTAAAGCAGAATATTTTTCGACTGCCAAAAGGATGAGATATTCATTAGCATATCATATGACATTGCCTGCCATTAGGAAAGGCATTGTTCGCAACAAGAAATTGAGCAGATTGTATAAGAAGGCCGTAGGAAAAATCTATCGCAATAAGTGTGGTAATAATAATGGAAAATAAAAAAGCTTTGATAATAACTTATTTTGAGGC
>CACYDC010000266.1 GCA_902773025.1 uncultured Ruminococcus sp. | reverse complement strand
ACTGCATATCCTCAAAAAATGTATTCTCTTTTGCTTCTTTTGCTCTATAAGCACTTTTACTTTTTAAAAACTTGGAAACTGGTGTTATTCTGAATAAATACTGAAATAAAGGCTCGATAATTTTCCAATTAATCCTTGTAAAAATCATCTACATTACAAAAATATTGCTAATAGTTCTCCCATGAAAGTCTGTCCTTTCCTTTGGCTAATGTTTGTCCGGTAACTTCATTATACCAAATTCAGGACAGATTTTCTTTTTTATTTTTCCGTTCAACTCCCGTATTAAAATGCATAAAATATGAAGCTGAATTTGTTAAAAATGATTAAAAGTGCATAAAATTGTGATTGACATCGTGAGAATGAAAGTGTATAATATTTTTTAGTTTGATATTAAGAAAAATATATAAAAGAGTATGATAAAAAATTATAGAGCTTGTACAATGTCAGTTGATTGCTGTAATGGAGGATATATAAATCTTTACAAGGAGTTGAGAAATATGGCAATCGATAAAAAAGATATAGCAAAAAAAATTGCAGAAGTCGTTGGAGCAGGTGCTGTGGGGCTTGCCATTGGTGCCTTGATTGAATATGCCATTGATGGCGGGGAACCTTTTATTCCTGCCTACAGCGGCAACAGAGGCGGAAATACAGCAGAGCCGGATGATGACGAAAACGATGATGATTACTATGAATATACTAATGTACCAACAGAGAACGAAGAATTTGAAAATAACAGAAGTCAGCGAGGAATGGATTCTGTTAGGGATGAACCACAAGCAGATCAGATATGGGAAGAATATCATCATACAGACTTTCAACACAGAGATGCCGGCAAAGATTACTTGAATGTCCAACGGGAGTTTGAAGAAAAAAGTAGTAGCAGGCAGACCGATTATATTTATTTGGATTTCACTCAAAATTTAAAATTTGGAAGCTTTAGAAACAGAAACGATGTATATCAGGAGTCTATAGAAGATCAATTTGAAAAGATGCAGCGTAAGCTTTCTTTGTATGGAAAGAATGGTATTACTGATTTAAGAAAGTTTGTAAATCTATGTTTCCCAATGATGAAAAGTACATATTATATTTCACTTCCGAGTTTTGAAAGGAAAATTGAAACAGCACAGCATTATCAAGGTTCAGATTGTATATATAACATGGTTTTGCGTCCGGCCAAAACGGGAGTGATATCATCGGTTATACCCAAAGAACTTGATGTAATGTTGGTGGGAGATCTCGTATTCAGAAATAATCTGATTTCTTTTGTGGTTAAGGGGTTAGATCTTATTGATGAGAATGTAGAAAAATTTGGCGAATTGCCAATTCAATGCGCTGCAGTATGTGCGGTCACAAAAAACTTCAGGAATTTGCCTGACTATGGAATTGAAGGAAAAGATTTGTACAAGCCGTTTCTTACAAGAGATATGGTTCTTTCTTTGTGCCAAAAAGTATACCCAATTGAAAATCCGGAAAGGGCAATAGAAATATTTGAAAAATGGAGAAGATATGTTGAGTTTAGGCATTATTTTCTTGGTGTTCAATCACAGAGGAATGAGGCAGTTCAAAGTGTTGAGTTTGTTAAGGCTTATGCAGTAAGCAGGGCTGATTATAGAAAGAACGAAGATATATATTCTCAATATTTGTTGGACAATAATAAGAATTTTATTCAAAAGGAACAGGTTCTCTTGAATGAAGCAAATGATGACTCGGTTGAATTTCCATTAGTAAGAGTTGAAGTGGTTAGAAATTTAGCTGATATTTCCAAAACTATGTCAAGGGATAAAAAAATTACTCACTTTGAAAGAGAATTAAGAAGATTTACACGTGTACAGGTTGCTTTGTCTCAGGAAAATCCCGGAAATGGAGTAAATGCCGAGTTTGGCAGGAATATTCTTTATTTAGGTGACAGGGTATCATTCGAAACAAAAAACGAAATACCTGATTGTGAGGATATAAATCAGTTCTTTGAAAACAAATTAAAAATGGTAAATAGTCAAATTGATACTAAATATGCAGGAATAATCAAAGTTGCAATAGATTCTTATCGTGAGAAGGAAGAAAAACGACTTGACGAAGAATGTACAAAAGTGATTAATGAATATTTTGAATCATTAGACAGAAATTTTGACTCTGATGTTGAGAATAATACGGATAAAATATTAGAGAAGAAATTCATATCAAAAGTTGAAGAAATTAAAGATAAGTACAATAAACAAAGAAGACAGATCGAGAAGGCTCACAAGACTAAAAAAGAAATCGAGAATGAGGAAAAAAGAGCAAAGCTAAAAAGAAAATTAGAATACATTGATATAGCAGAAACGCAGGAAATAGAAAGCATTCCTTTGGCTGCATGGTACGAGGAACGAAATGACCGGCTTAAAAATGATTTTGAAAAGAGCCGTATTTTGCAGAAAAAAAGGGAATTGGAGCACTTGTGTACCGATAAGGAACATCTGCTGAAACTTGAATTGTCGGATATTATTTCATCTGAAAAGAAAGAGTATGAAAATCAGATAGAACATGAAAAACAAGAGGAGATCAAGAAGAAAATATCACAACTTACACTTTGCCATTTCTATGTATATTTTAAGGCAGAGGATATTGACTTTGATTGCTTAAAACCGGAGAGAATTACCGCATACAAGTATTTAGTGTATGATAACCGGGCAGAAAAAGCTAAAATAGACCGTCAAAGAAAAACACTGGAGTCATTTTATCATGGATATGTTAAAAATCCTTTTTTAGCTTCCTATTTATTTGTACCGGAAACACTTGGTAAGGCTGAAAGTGAATTTGATGAAATAGAATGGTTTGGAAACAGGTTGAATGACAGCCAAAAGGAAGCTGTACGGAAAGCTCTTGCAAGTAACAGTTTGTTTCTGTTGCAGGGACCTCCCGGAACAGGAAAGACGGAAGTAATTGCGGAGATAACAGCACAGTATGTAAAGCAGGGAAAGAAAGTTCTGGTTTCCAGTGAAACTCATAAAGCAATTGATAATGTGTTTGATCGCTTGCCCAAAATACCGGAAATAAGACCATTGCGTTTGATTCCATCTCAATCCAATAAAGATACGGAATATAGTCCTGAAAAACTGGTAGACAATCTATATAAAAGCATTTCATCAAGATTAAATAAGCGAATTCAGCAGTATGAAAACTTTACTGATATGAAGAACAGCTTTGGCGAGAAAATGCAGAAACTGAGATTTAGATACAATCAGTTACTTGAATTAGAAAAGGCATGTAGGAGTATTCAAACAAGGAAGGAAAAACTTCAGGATGAGATTGAAGTGATAGATGGTTCTGTTGAAGAACGCAGAAATGCAAGAAGACCTTTGGAAGATGAACTTGGTCAGTATAATACTATTCTTCTTTGTATAGATAAAGGCAATTTTTGGGAGGATATCGAAAAATCAGATATTTTATCAAAAATCGGAACACAATTGTATGAACTATTGGCAAATTATGACTTTTTTGTTGAGTTGGATTCTGAAATGATACAAAAAATTTTTCGTATTAATTTGGAACAAGTCAGTGCGGAATTCAGAACCATTGAAGAAAATAGTTCCTCAATGAGCGTTGAACAGGAGAAGGCGAATATCAGAGCAAAAATCAGATCACTTCGTGATCCTGATACAGACGAAATTATAGAAGGCAAGAGAGAGGAATACGAGCAATTAAGAAAAAAACTTATTTCTTTAAAGAACGCAAAAGATGAGAAAAACAATATGGATTATTCCTCTTTGGCTGTGACGGCTATTATTTCTGCTGACAAATTATCCGACAGTTCAGGTCGTACAAGAATTTTGCAGCAGCTTACGGATATTAAAAAAGAAATTGCAGGGATCATAGGTGCTGAAAGGATAGTAATCAGTGATATTATCACAGATTTAAAAGAAAAAATTGCGGGTATCAGTATACAGATATCAGAGTATAAGAACAGAAAGCATTTGCTTCAGATTGAAATAGAACAATTGAATGAAGATGACTCCTATTCTAAATACAGAAGAAGACAGCAGGAATTGAGAAAAGAAATAGTAGATTTCTTTTCTGATTTTGAGATATTGGACGAGTATCCTATGGATGATTACGCAGCTGCAATTGGAATAATAGTCAAAAGATGGAACGAGATAGAACGTAATCAGGAATCATTGCAGCAGGAAAATAAATCCAAGATTCCGATGTATAAAGCGATAAGAGAATACCTTAGTAATGAGGAAATTCTTGAGGAAGACCGGATTAGCTATACTAAGAAATTGTTTGACAATGCAAATGTTTTCGGAATGACTTGTACAAGCAGAGAGTATTTCAGCGAAGATTCGATGAAGTCATTAAGAGAGTACAAACTCGGAAATATCAATGTACGTAATGTTGGTATTGATGTTGTTATCATTGATGAGGTAAGTAAATCGTCATTTTTAGATCTCATGATTCCGATGTTGTATGGAAAAACAGTTATTTTGGTCGGCGATCACAGACAGCTGCCTCCCATGTACGATCTCAAGCATATGAAAAAAGGTGATTTTGACGGATTGAATCCGGAAATAATCGACTATGACTTGAATAGACAGTATCAGGAACTGTACGAAACTTGTTTTTTTAAGACTTTGTTTGAAAGCGTTCCGGCAGCCTATAAGATAATGCTTGATAAGCAGTATAGATGTCACAGTGATATTATGGACGTATTTAATCATTTTTATAGTACAAACGGCAGAGGGCTTACTGTTGGATTAAGTAACCAAAATGATCAGAAAAATCATGAATTAGAGATTAAGACTAACGGCTTGACGTTAATAGAGCCGCATAATCATGTATATTTTGTTAACTGCACAGAGTATGAATCTCAATTGGATTCGGAATCGACTTCCATTATTAACCGTCAAGAAGCGGCTGTTACAGCAAAACTTCTCCAGCTGATGAACGAGCAATATGGAAAAATGATTGAAGCGGGCAGTATCAGAAAAGACAAGAAAAAAGATGAACGCAAGAGCGTGGGTGTTATTTGTACATACAGAGATCAAGCAAGACATATCAAGTCTTTAATAAAAGGAAAACAGTTTTTGAATTTTTCTTCAAAGAGAGAGGACAGACTTATCATCAATACTGTCGATGATTTCCAAGGAGATGAGCGGGATATTATTATAGTGTCAATGGTTCGTAATCCAAGAGGTGGCAGGTCTAATTCTGATTTCATTAAACAATTTGAAAGGATTAACGTTGCATTGTCCAGAGCCAGAAGCTTATTAATCGTGGTTGGATCAATAGACTACTTAAATAGTATTGCTATAGATTTGCCGGATATAAATGGAAATAAGGATCTTGACAGACACTCTTTCCCTGTTTATAGAGAAATAATCAGAACAATACAAGCCAAAGGTAAGATACTGCAGGCAGCTGATGTAATAGAGGAGGGAACTCGTGATGGAACATAAAAGTTTATTCGAGATGAAAACCGCCTGGCCGTTTCCTGTATTGAGGTATACCGCTGATACATCCTATGTTGAGGTAAGAAAAGCATCCGGTATTGCATATATTCTTTTACAATTGATTAGCAGTTCGGAAAATAATTCAGAAAAACTTGTGTCAACATTAAAAAGATTAGATGTCCCACATGATATTCACTATATTTTTGCGGGTGAATTGGCTTATATGATCAGCTATGGAATTATACGGATGAAATCCGGCAGAGACTTTGATGCCGATCTGTTGGACATGTATCAGATCTCGGATTTTGAAATAACTGATCTTGGAAAAAAATTATTTAAAGAAGGTACGATACCTACCGGAAATGATAAAATAAAGCACCTTAATGTTTATTATGATGTTTCCGTAAAAGATATACAGGTAAAATTTGACCGGAAATTGTTCCGGCTTGATAATTCCGCATTGGATGAAAATTGTATCGGAGATGTTGTTCTCAATAATTCTGATATTGAAATGTTTATAACAGAAAACTTGAGTAAGTATGCCTTCAGAAAGGGCGAACGTATATCCGGATTTGAACATCAAAAGCCTGAAATACTCGCATATAAGATGGATGATGCTGTTACGTTGAGAATAACTTCGGAAGGTATGCAGATACAGGCAAAGGATAAAGATAGAGATGCATTTATCCATAAGTTTTATTCTTCTGTAGTCATAACAAGAATATTAGATGCAAAAAAGAAATATCGTTTTGCAGATTTTCTTGCATCTGATGTTCATGATTATGATTTTAATGAGTTAATGAATATCACAAATATTTGTATGCCATCTCAGATATTGAGTGTAACAAATGTCAAAAGCCAGCTTTCATTGGAAAAAAAATGTGAGATACGTGGAAGTGAGTGTGCGTTAGATAAGAATGAGTCAGCAGAATTGATGAGTAAGTGTGGTATTTCCGGGGTTGCTTGTTACTTTGAAAGAGGAAAATTGTATTCCATTGTGCCCGGAAGATTCTATATACATGCTGAAGGTTTTTCGGAAAAATGTGCAATTAATTTAATTGCAGTACTGCAACAAGAAGATAGTGTTCAACAGCAGTTAATGAGAGAGATATTTTTTAGGTGTATTGATGTATCAGAACCTTTTGAAAAATGTAATGTTATAAAAAAACTTACACAAATTTCAGGATGTAAGGATTATTTGGAACAGTTCTCAAACACATTAATAAACAGAACGGATTCATATACTGAAAAAATAGACACTTTTGTCAAACTCAATGATGAGTTTGTTAAGGAAGTCGGCTGGACTGGCTATTCAAAGGATTGTGCGGAGGGTTTGTTTGAAAAATTATGCAATTATATAAACAGAGATGGTTTTGCAGCACAAAATATCTTGGGAAAAAAGCTTAATAAAATCATTAGATTGAATGAAATTGAGTATGTTACAAGAATTTCGAAGAAACTTATTGATAGTGAAGACGATGCAGCTGCATTTGAAACACTGGAAAGTGCCGGTCTCAATGTTGACGTGATATTGAGTGTAATTAACATTTTTAAGTTATTTTGTAAGCGGATGATAGAAGGAATACCCATCAGCGGAAACAGTAAACTTAGTGGAGAATTTACATTACTTGAACGGTCATTTTCGGAATTGAAAGAATTAACCGGCATTGACAATCCGTTTGAAGATTCATCAAAACTTGATTTTAATTATGACCGATTTATTCAGTCAATGGCTGCTTTTACTGACTCTATGAAAAAAATCGAAAAACATAAGAATTTCGCAATGGACGAATACAAGTATTTGTCATTGTTTCGGGAACGTTTCATTGAGGTAAAAGAAATGGTTACGATTGAAAAAGAAGCAACGAAGAATCCAAAAAGCATAGATAAGAACTATATTGAGCAGAAACTTAAAAAATCCAAATATAAAGATGCTGTATGTGATCTGCATGTGAGATTGCAGTATGAATTAAACCGTTTGTTCAATACAGAAAATATACCAACTTTTGACTTGCTTTCAGATCAAAGGATGGTGAGTTACCTTAATCAACACGAAATAGATGATATGCATACCCTACGAAAATGCAGAAACGGATTCCAACATCCAAAAAATAAAAGAAATGTTCCGTATTCGGAGAAGACCATTAGAGAATGGTGTGCTGTTGTCGAAAAGTTAGGAGAGATGAGCAATGAGTCATGCGGTGAGAATTGACTATCAAGGGATTTCAATCCAGTGTCAAAGCATTTGTGAAATGGCAAGCAGTCAATTGTGTAAATTGGATAAGATGCTAGATGAAATAGAGAAAGAATCTGCAAGATTACTGAATTCACAAACAGAGGCATTAAGAAAAGAAATTTTTAAGACAAAGCAAAAATTACAAAGCAAAATTGATTCGGTTCTTCAGCAAGCAAGAAGAAATGCGGGACAGGGAACTGTGGTAGTCGATTCTGATTTTATGGGTAAACATTCCGATGCATATCGAGTTATTGATGAAGCCAAAGAGCTTGAAGAAATGGCTGCAAGACTTTCAGACACCAAAATTATCGAGTTTGAATCATTGCTGAATCAGTTGCTTGGAAATCGGCTGGATGAGCAAAATGAGAAACTTAAGGATCTGGCAAGCGGAAGGGTAAGGATCAATGTTGCAGTACAACAGAAAATAAATGAAATTGATGACGAGATAATCAAGCAATATGTCTACTTGGCTTGGATTGATCATCCGAATGAGAATTTTGAACGCATTTATTCAATTGCTATGGCAGCAAAAGAAAAAGCGGATAATCAGCAATATGAGAAGGTAAAAAATCAAAAAATCGAGGAAATAAAGACCGACCTCCGAGCTGAAAAAATTGATGAGGCAACTATAGAAAAAATTGTTGCGACTTCTGAAACCGGTGCAAAAGAAAGTATCAAGGAAGTTCGGGAACGTGCCAATGCCGAGATCGTTGGTGAAAAAGTCCGCAAAGAGAGCGTTAAAATTATTGTTAAAGCTATTAAAAGCAGGGGTTTTGTTGTAGATTCCAGGTCAATTAAGATTGATCGTGCAAATAATCAAGTGATTATTGTTGCGATGAAACCAAGCGGTGCGAAGGCTGAATTTAAAGTATTTCTGGACGGTAAATTTGAGTATCGTTTTGATGGCTATGAAGGACAGGCTTGCCAGAAAGATATTCAGCCGTTCATGCAGGATTTAGAAGAAGTTTATGGAATGAAGATTACTAACAGGACGGAACTATGGGCGGGAAATCCTGACAAAAATTCAACTATGAAATACCAAACAGTAGATTATAATAAGAACAGGAGATAATGCAGATGGCATTGAACAATGCATTTAATAGACTGAAAAGAGAAATAGGTATAAAGAGATGTATAATAATTGACGGAAATGTAGGAGATGTGTATCAGAACGAAAAGGGGCAAATACTGGATCTGAAAAATTATCTTAAACAGATTTTAACGGGAATGGAATATGACAGCGTTGTTTGTTGGGATAAGATAGATGGGACAAAAGATGATATAGGAAATCTTGAACTTGTAGATGAGATACAGGTTAGTGGAGATTCCTATTTGGATGATGGAGAATTAAGTGAGTTGATGGAAGATTCAACTAATCCATCAAACAATAATGGTAATACTCAGATAGATACAACAGATGTTAAGGAAATGCTGAATATAGTGATGAAAAATTTGCTTAACAAGAATAAGAAGGTTGCGTTTATTCTTAACTGGGCTGACTTTATGTTTTCAGGAACACAACTCCCTCCCGATGAAAGAGAAGAATTGACAATATTAGGTAAGGCTGTCAGAGAAAAAATGCCTGATTATAGTTCAACTGATGTGAATGAGAGTACAGTAATTTTGATAACCAACAAACTGGCCATGTTTCCTATTTCGTTTTATCAGAACAATCCGGAAGTTAGCACTCTTACTTTGCCTAAACCGGACCGTGAAGAACGTGAAGCTATGCTGAGAAAAATAGCAATCAGTTTTAATGTGATAACGGATAAGGGCAAAGATTTAATGGAGTGCGAGAAAATCAATGAGTATATAGATATGCTTAATGATTTTACAAACAGAGAAATTATACAGCTTGCTCGATTGTCAAGAAAAGAAGAAAAAATGACGTTTGACAAACTTTTTCTTTTATTCAAATATGGAGAAAAAGACAATCCCTGGGAAAAACTGGCATATGCTGAAGTCAAAAAAATCAAGGAGAATCTTAGAGAACGTGTAATCGGTCAGGATGAGGCAATAGAAAAGATTGAGAAGGTCGTAGTCAAGGCATATATGGGGATGACCGGACTTCATAAGACCTCCAGCAGATCAATGCCTAAAGGAGTTCTTTTCTTTGTTGGACCGACCGGTGTTGGTAAAACAGAATTGTCAAAGGCTTTGGCAAAGTTTTTGTTTGGTGATGAAGATGCCTGTATTCGTTTTGATATGAGTGAATATGCACAGGAAAATTCTGATCAGAAATTGATCGGAGCACCTCCGGGGTATGTTGGATATGAAGAAGGCGGTCAGCTTACCAATGCCATAAAAGAAAAACCTTTCAGTGTTATTCTTTTTGACGAAATAGAAAAGGCAGCTAAACCGAATCCCAGAATACTTGATATTTTTCTTCAGATTTTGGAGGACGGACGTTTGACCGATAGTAAAGGAGAAACTGTTTATTTCAGTGAAAGCGTTATTATTTTCACTTCTAACCTTGGTGCGTCAGAGGTAAAATCAGATTCAAATAATCCGGCGGCGGAATTTATCGATAAAGTAAAAAATTATTTCAATAATGAACTTAAAAGACCAGAATTATTAGGAAGAATTGGATATGGCAATATTGTTCCGTTTAATTTTATCAAGGACGATGAATTCAGATTGAAAATTGCTCAATCAAAGCTGAAACCAATCAAAAAAGGTATTGAAGAAAAGTACCACATGAATCTTATTTTTGATGATGAGTTGTCTTTTATCAATTATGTGATTGGAGAT
Organism: uncultured Ruminococcus sp.; assembly: GCA_902773025.1. GTDB lineage: Bacteria > Bacillota > Clostridia > Oscillospirales > Acutalibacteraceae > UBA1213. The sequence goes on along the minus strand of CACYDC010000266.1, from coordinate 989 downwards.
GCTGACAAGAGTAAAGGCGGCCGAGATATACTTAATGCAATTAACGATAAGCTGCTCGATGATTTGGCTATGTGGTTATTCCAAAATAAAGAAGATTTGAGAGAATTGAGAGGAAGCAATATCTGTGTTGAAACAAAGAAAACAGGACTTTCCTTCAGATTTGAATAAGAAACTGAATATTGCTTACATAAATCTTTGCACAGAGACTGAAGGACCGTATAAGCGTATGGCTATATGGTTTCAAGGATGCAATATACTATGTAAAGGATGTTGTAATCCGGAACTTCAAGAAATAAAGATTGCACACTTAATGACTATACAAGATGTGGTTGATATTGCCTTAATGACAAAAAAAGAAAATTGTATAGAAGGTGTAACTTTTCTTGGTGGTGAGCCAACCATGCAAGAGGGATTGGGATGTTTAGCAAGGGCTTTATCGACAGTTGGATTGGGTACGATTCTTTTTACCGGAAAACAATATGATAGCTTAAGTCAGGATATTAAAAATTCAATGGATCTGATAGTTGATGGCAGATATGAGGATGAATTAATTGATAATGAACGTAACCTTGTTGGATCTAAGAATCAAAGAATTATTTATATAACGGACAGATACAAAGGCTGTGAAGATTGGTTCCTGTCTGTACGGGAGAAAAAAGTCGAGATCAATTTTAGTAGTTCTTTATTTCTAAATGGTGATGTAGTTTAGATGGAGATATAGTCAAGCGATGGACTGAAGGTATCATATCTGAAGTGGTTTCACAAGGAATACGATCACAGAGCGGAATAAATTTTTCGGAAAAGTCAATTTCACAATAGGATAATGAATGGATATGCATTGATCCACTAGAGCGTGTTAACATAAATATTTACAAACCCGCATGAAAGTTGTATAATAGAAGCATGAAACTGACTAAAAAACAATACCGAAAAATCGAGCATTTGATGCCGATTCCCCGAAAGCCACCCGAGATCTCAAATTATCAATT
>CACYDC010000265.1 GCA_902773025.1 uncultured Ruminococcus sp. | reverse complement strand
GCTTTGATGTACTTCTGATTGAAGAAATTTTCGTCAAGCTTTATCCAGTAATATCTTTTCTGCATTTTTATTTCATCCTTTCGTTTGACGGGTCTGTGTACCCCTTTTCAAAGTCCCCGGAAAAAATAAAAAAATTTGACCTCTACAGGTCAACAAAGTGTGTAGTTTATTGAGTATAAATAGTGTTTAATGTGAAAATATGGAACGCTCAGCTCAACCTCGTTGTTCTCAAAATCAGAAAAGTATTATTGAATTATTGATTCTGATCAGGAATTATATAATGTTTTATACATATAATATGACAGTTTAAGTTCAAATTATTATTATTGTACAAATAAGTGTTTTTGCCATGTTGACTTTTAGTTAAAATTGTTGTTTAATAGTATTAGGAGAACTGTGTCAGTAGAACTGTGTTGATGGGAGGTGAGCCTTATGAAAGAATTAATGGGCAGGGGTGTATCAAAAGGCATTGCAATAGGTAAACTGTACTTTTTTAAGAATTCGTTTATAGATGTTCCGGATTATGAGGTCGATGATGTGGACCTCGAACTGGACAGATATCATAAGAGTATGGTGCTTACAAAAAGTCATTTGACGGAAATATATGATAGTGCCTTGAAAAAGGTCACAAAGGATGAATCTGTAATATTTAAAACACACATAATGATTCTTGAGGATTCAAAATTTGTTGAATTGGTCGAAACAGCAATACATAAACATAAAAACGCTGAAACTGCGGTTTATAATGCTGCGCTGAAGCTGTCAAATATGTTTAAACAGATAGACGATGAATATTTCAGAGCAAGATGTAATGACATAATAGATGCATCACATATTCTTTTGCATATACTTCAGAAGAAAAATGAATCTGTAGGAAAAATAGAACAAAATGAACCGGTGATAGTGGCAGCGGTAGATTTGTTTCCAAGTGATACAATTACATTTAAAGACAATACTCTTCTTGGATTGATTACAAACGATGGCTCACAGAATTCCCATACTTCAATTTTAGCGCGGACAATGGGGATACCGTCAGTAATCCAGATACATGAACCTCTTGCAGGCTATAACGGGAAATCTGTAATTATTGACGGACAACTCGGAAAAGTAATAATAGAACCGGATGTCAGTACACTGGCATTATATAAAGCAAAACGTGATAGGTATGTCAAACAGGAGCAAAGATTAAAAAATCAGATAGGCTTGCCTTCTGAAACGAAATATAAACAGAGGATTCGTCTTTCAGCAGAAATAGGCAGACTTGAAGATATTGCCAAAGCAAAAGCGAATGATGCGGATGGAGTAGGATTTTTCAGAAGTGAAATGCTCTTCATGAGCCGTGAAAAATCACCGGATGAAAATGAACAGTATGAAACATATTCAGCACTGCTGAGAGCGTTCCCGGAACAAGGTGTGGTTATCTGTACAGTAAACGGCGGGTCGGGAAAGGGAATGGATTATATAGATATACCGAAAGAAATAAATCCTGCGCTGGGATTTAAGGGAATTCGAATATCACTTGAGAATCCTGAAATGTTCAGAACTCAGCTAAGGGCATTGTACCGCGCTTCTGTACACGGGAATCTGTCTATACTGCTGCCGATGATAAGCAGTATGGAGGAAATAGAATATGTAAAGCGTGAAATAGAAAAGGTAAGACATTCTCTTGATTTGAAGGGTGAGTCGTATAGCAATGATGTTAAGCTTGGAGTATTGATAGAAACGCCGGCTGCTGCATTAATATCAGACCAGCTGTGTAAATCGGTAGACTTTGTTGTAGTCGGAACGGATAATCTGACACAGTATACACTTGCAATGGACAGAGAAAACCAGAAGCTTGCTGATTTTTACAGACCATACCATATAGCGATAAGAAGATTGATAAAGTTCACGATAGATAATGCGCACAAATATCACAAAACCGCAGCGATCAGCGGACAGCTTGCATGTGATACGGCTGCGACAGGCTATTTTATAGCCTTCAAAGCTGATGAATTAGTAATGACACCTCAGAATATCCTTAAGATCAAAGCTATAGTGCGGGAAACAGATGTAGAGGATACTGATAAAATTCTAAAGACCAATGATATAAGCAGCTACTTTTTATGATAATTTGATTATCAGCCGGAATAAACAAAAGCTCTGCATGACGGAAGGAAACCGAAATGCAGAGCCTGATTATTTTATAGAGGGAATAACCGTTTTTGCGGATCAGCGAATCACATACTTCTTTCGTATGCTTCGATCATTTTCTTAACCATCTGTCCGCCGACAGAACCGGCCTGACGAGAGGTAAGGTCGCCGTTATAACCCTGTTTAAGGTTTACACCGACTTCGTTCGCGCATTCCATCTTGAACTGTTCCATAGCCTGTCTTGCTTCGGGAACGTTGATAGAGTTAGAATTGTTAGACATAAATAATTCTCCTTTAATCGACATTTACAAACGGATCCCGGATCAGGAGAGCCGTAAAACTGTAGCGCATGATCCGGTACCGTCAAACAACTCTATCTCAAATCCGAGTGATTATCGCTTGTATTAATATTATTAGCGTGATATTGTTTTATAATACAAGAATTTGTTGGAAATAAAACATGAAGAAAAGAATTATTTATCTAAAGATCTGTCGCTTTTAAAAATGATTTTTTCCATATAAAAAGCGCCTATAGCAGTAAGCGTACCGAAAACAGCGCCGAAGAATACATCTGTAGGGAAGTGAATATACAGATACAGCCTTGAAAAACCGATCAGCGCTGCAAGGATATACAAAAGACAGCCGAATTTTTTATTGTAGATAAAGCAGATGGTAGCGGCGGAAAAAGCAAAAAACGTATGTCCGGAAGGAAAAGAGGCATCAATTTCCGGAGGAACTATGAGGGTTATTGTGTTATTAAGAACATACGGACGAATCCTGTTGACAATTGGCTTAAAAATAAGATTGCACGGAATAAGAGAAATTATAAGGTCGAAGGAAAGGGTAATACCGAATTCTCTGTATTTTTTTGTAAACAAGGAAATAAGAGCAATCAATATCCATACAGCGCCAAGAGTACCCAGATAAGAAATCAGAGGCATAATAAAATCAAGTATATCAGATCTGATATGTTTTTGTATATAATTCAGAAATTGAAATTCCCACTCCATTCAAGACCCTCCTGAAATTTTAAGAATGTCAGATAATAAATCAAACGACTTGACTAAAAGAATATGATCAGAATACAATCACAGAGATTATATCATAATTTTGAACCATATACAATCGCCGCAGGCGATTAAATTCCAAAATTTTTAAACGTTCGCTCAGCCGTCCGTTAAGAACGGCTAACGGCGTGCGGTTTATATAGCATAAAAGCATATCAAAGAAAAGACTAAATGACAATTAATCCCCAGATTATTTTACACTGACTGGAATGATGATGCAATTATATACATTTATGCATAAATTATTGCATAAAACTGTAAATAAATAATTTATAAATGGAAAAATAAAGGCTAAAAATTCAAGGAAAAACATAACAATATTCGGAATAAGAATATAAATATAGAGAATAAGCAAAATAATTGTATAATAAATAATAATAATATATTTATATATAACAAAAATCAGTATTATCGAATAAATATTCATAAAACTCTTGAAATATGTATAAAAAGGTGTATAATGTACTTGTAACTTAAATAAACGGAGGTTTTTGTCATGGGTGACATTAAAAAAGTAGTACTTGCATATTCAGGCGGTCTTGATACTTCGATTATTATTCCCTGGCTTAAAGAGAATTATGATAACTGCGAAGTAATAGCTGTATCAGGAGATGTGGGTCAGGACAGCGAGCTTGAGGGACTTGAGGAAAAGGCAAAGAAAACAGGCGCTTCAAAGCTTTATATTGAAGATCTTAATAAGGAATTCATAGAGGATTATGTTTTCCCGACAATTAAAGCAGATGCAGTATATGAGAGTAAATATCTTCTGGGTACATCATTTGCAAGACCGATCATTGCAAAAAGAATTGTTGAGATCGCACTGGCAGAGGGAGCAGATGCTATCTGCCACGGCTGTACAGGTAAGGGAAATGATCAGGTTCGTTTTGAACTTGCGATCAAAGCCTTCGCTCCGGATATGAAGATCATAGCTCCGTGGAGAGAATGGAGTCTTAAGTCACGTGATGAGGAAATAGAGTATGCGGAAGCGCACAATATTCCGCTCAAGATCACAAGAGAAACAAATTATTCAAAAGATAAAAATATCTGGCATATTTCACATGAGGGACTTGATCTTGAAGATCCCGCAAATGAGCCTATGTATAATAAGGAAGGCTTTCTTGAGCTTGGCGTATCGCCGGAGCAGGCTCCTGATAAGCCGACCTATGTAACAATATCCTTCGAAAAGGGAATTCCGGTAGCAATTGACGGTGAAAAGCTCGGCGCTGTTGAGCTTGTAAAGAAGCTTAATAAGCTTGGTGGAGAGAATGGTATCGGAATAGTCGATCTGGTTGAAAACAGACTCGTCGGAATGAAGTCAAGAGGTGTATACGAAACTCCGGGCGGCACGATCCTGTATCATGCGCACAACAAGCTTGAGGAGATCACACTTGACAGGGATACATATCACTTCAAACAGCAGGTAGGTCTGCGTTTTGCAGAGCTTGTTTATTTCGGACAGTGGTATACACCGCTCAGAAAGGCGCTTTCAGCATTCGTGGATTCAACACAGGAAACAGTAACAGGTGATGTAAAGCTAAAGCTTTATAAGGGCAATATTATTGATGCGGCAGTTACTTCGCCTTATTCACTGTACGATCCGGATATCGCAACCTTTGATGAGGATGAAGTATACGATCAGAAGGACAGCGCAGGATTTATCAACCTGTTCGGACTTCCGATCAAGGTTCAGGCAAAAAAGGGTCTTATAAAGGAATAATCCTAAAGGATTAATAATCAATATGTCAGGGCGAATGGTATAAAAAGCTGTCCGCCCGACTTATTGTTTAATGGTTCAGGATAAAGACTCCATTTCCGTATGTGTATATGCAGTGTACCCGTACGGAAATGGAGCATAAATAATAAGAAGGAGTGTAGTAAATGAAACTTTGGGCAGGAAGGTTTTCTAAGGAAATAGATAAGAAAACAAATGATTTCAATTCATCAATATCCTTTGACAGCCGTATGTATCGTGAGGATATAGAGGGAAGTATAGCTCACGCAACGATGATCGGCGAGTGCGGAATAATAGAAAAAAGCGAATCTGAGGCTATAATAAAAGGTCTGGAGGGAATACTTTCTGATATTGAGAGCGGAAAGCTTGAGATAGATCCGAATGCAGAGGATATACATACATTTATAGAAGGAGAACTGACACAGCGTCTTGGCCAGACAGGTAAACGCCTTCATACAGCAAGAAGCCGGAATGATCAGGTAGCGGTAGATATACGTCTTTATCTGAAAAAGGAAGAAAAGAATGTAAAGACAATGGTCCGTGAGCTTATCAAAGTGATCTGTGAAAAAGCAGAACAGTATGCAGATGCGGTAATGCCGGGATATACACATCTTCAGAGAGCGCAGCCGATCACATTCGGACATCATCTTATGGCATATGCTGAAATGCTGCTGAGGGATGTTGACAGACTTGAATGTGCATACAGACATATGGATGAAATGCCGCTCGGCAGCGGCGCGCTGGCAACGACTACATATCCGATCGACAGAACAATTACAGCAAAGCTGCTTGGTTTTAACGGTATATGTCAGAACAGTCTGGACGGAGTATCAGACAGGGATTTCTGTATGGAGCTTGCAAGCGCATTGTCAATAATAATGGTTCATCTGTCAAGATTTTCAGAAGAGATAATCATGTGGTGCAGCTGGGAATTCAAATTTGTTGAGCTTGATGATGCGTTTTCAACAGGCTCAAGCATAATGCCGCAGAAAAAGAATCCGGATATAGCAGAGCTTGTCAGAGGAAAATCCGGCAGAGTATTCGGAGATCTTATGACGCTTCTGACGGTGATGAAGGGTATAGCGCTTGCATATAACAAGGATATGCAGGAGGATAAGGAAGCAATATTCGATGCTGTTGATACAGTAAAGATGTGCCTGACAGCGTTTACACCAATGATAGATACAATGAAGGTCATACCTGAAAATATGAGAAAGGCTGCTGCAAACGGATTTATTAACGCTACAGACTGCGCGGATTATCTTGTAAAGAAGGGTTTGCCGTTCAGAGATGCATATAAGGCAACAGGTACATTGGTCGCACTTTGTATAGAGAAAAAGACAACACTTGAAGAACTTCCTATTGATGAATATAAGAAGATCTGTGATATTTTTGATGAGGGGGTATACGAAGCAATATCACTTGAAAATTGTGTTAACGGACGAAAGGTGCTCGGCGGTCCGGCAAGCGAAAATGTCAGGGCGCAGGCAAACAGAGTGAAGGCTATCGTATCAGACGATACTCAGAATTAAAAGAAAAATAACATTGAGAGGTAAAAGGAAATGAAAATAAAAGCAGGTATAATAGGAGCAACAGGGTATGCCGGCGCTGAGCTTGTACGTATTTTGCTTACACATCCGGAATCAGAGATCGCTGCAATAAGTTCGGTAAGCTTTGAGGGACAGAAACTCAGCGAAGTCTATCCTTCGTACAAATCACTGTGTGATTTGGAATGTAAAACACAGGATGAGGTTGTAGAAAAAAGTGATGTAATATTTGCAGCGCTTCCGCATGGACTTTCACAGGAGCTTGCAGCGCAGTGTGATAAAGCAGGCAAGGCATTTATTGACCTTGGCGCAGATTTCCGTCTTGAAAGTGAGGAAGAATATAAAGAATGGTACGGCTGTGAATTTCTTGATCACGATCTTCATAAAAGATCAGTATACGGTTTGCCGGAACTGTTCAGAGAGAATATAAAGGGAAAGAAAATAATTGCAAATCCCGGCTGCTATACAACAGGCGCGCCGCTTGCGCTTGCGCCGGCTGTCAAAGCAGGACTTGTAAGCGCAGAGGGTATAATCGTAGATTCAAAATCGGGAGTAACAGGCGCAGGCAGAAAACCGAATCAGGGTAATCACTATCCCGAACTCAATGAAGGTTTTCATGCATATAAGGTAGCAAATCACCGCCATACACCTGAAATCGAGCAGACTCTCAGCAAGCTTTCAGGTAAAAAGGTAATGATAACATTTGTACCTCATCTATTGCCGGTAAACAGGGGAATAATTTCAACTTGTTACGCAAGGATAAATGAAGGTGTCAGCTTTTCGCAGATCAGAGAGGAATATGAGAAATTCTATAAAGATGAATTCTTTGTAAGACTTCTTCCGGATGGTGCGAACGCAGATATCCATAACATAAAGTATTCAAATTTCTGCGATATATCGCTTCATCATGATAAGCGTACAAATACGCTGGTAGCTATTTCAGCAATTGATAATATGGTAAAAGGAGCAGCAGGACAGGCAATACAGAATATGAATATAATATTCGGCCTTGAAGAAACAACAGGCCTTGTTATTGTACCGCCTGCATTTTAATAAATCGGAGGGAAAAAGAATGGCATATAAATATATAGAAGGTTCGGTCACAGCGGCAAAAGGATTCAAGGCATCGGGCGTACACTGTGGTATCAGAAAAAATAAAACAAAGCGGGATATAGGGTTGATTTTCTGTGAAAAGAAATGTACTGCTGCGGCAGTGTATACGACCAATCTGGTACAAAGCTCACCTATAACGATCACGAAAAAGAATCTTGCTGATGGTTATGCGCAGGCAGTGATCGCAAACAGCGGAAACGCAAATACCTGTAATGCTGACGGCGATATCAAAGCGCAGCAGATGTGTGATCTTACAGCAGCAGCTTTAGGTATAAACGCTGACGATGTGATAGTAGCTTCTACAGGAGTTATCGGTCAGATATTGCCGATAGAGCCGATCGAGTCAGGTATACCCGAGCTTGTAAAGGAATTGTCGGAGCAGGGTTCTTCGGATGCCGCAGAAGCGATAATGACGACCGATACCGTTAAAAAGGAGGTCGCTGTTGAAACAGCTATCGGCGGTAAAACAGTTAAAATCGGCGGTATTTCCAAGGGAAGCGGGATGATACATCCGAATATGGCAACAATGCTTTGTTTTGTAACAACGGATGCGGCAATATCATCAGAGATGCTTGATAAGGCAGTAAAGGAAACAGCAGATGAAACCTTTAACATGATAAGCATAGACGGAGATACATCAACGAATGATATGCTTTCCGTAATGGCGTCAGGACTTGCAGGCAATGCAGAAATCACAGAAGCGGGACAGGATTATGATGATTTTGTTGAAGCGTTGACAGCTGTTTGCCGCGAGCTGTCTAAAAAGATGGCAAAGGACGGAGAAGGAGCAACAAAGCTTCTTATTTGTAAAGTAAGCGGAGCAAAAACCGAAAAGGATGCAAAGGGTGTTGCTAAATCGGTAATATGCTCAAGTCTGCTTAAAGCCGCAATGTTCGGCGCAGATGCAAACTGGGGACGTGTACTTTGCGCGATAGGATATTCCGGGTGTGATGTTGATGTTCATAAAACGGATGTTTCGTTTGCATCAGATAAGGGAAGTATCAGTGTTTGCAAAAACGGCGCAGGAATCGAGTTTTCTGAGGAAACTGCAAAAGAGATTCTGCTGCGGGATGAAATAGAAATAATAGTAGAGCTTAATGAGGGAGAAGGCTTTGCAGAAGCATACGGCTGTGACCTGACATACGATTATGTTAAAATAAACGGCGACTACAGAACCTGATATGGAGATGGAAAAAATGCATAATAATATAACAGATAAGGACCGCGCAAATATTCTGATACAGGCGCTTCCTTATATACAAAAATATTCTGGACAGACAATAGTAATAAAATACGGCGGTAATGCTATGATAAGTGATGAGCTTAAGGATGCCGTAATGAGTGATATAGTATTGCTTCGGCTTGTCGGAATAAATGTAGTACTTGTACACGGCGGCGGTCCTGAAATAAGCCAGCTGCTCAAAAAAATCGGCAAAGAGAGTAAATTTGTCAACGGATTAAGAGTGACAGACGAGGAAACGATAGACGTTGTACAGATGGTACTTGCCGGAAAAGTCAATAAGAGTCTGGTGCAGATACTTGAACAGCACAGCGGCAGAGCGCTTGGACTGTGCGGACTTGACGGCAGAATGATAATGGCCGAAAAGAAGATCTCATCTGAGGATCTGGGTTTTGTCGGAGAGATAACAGAGGTAAATACGAGGATAATCACAGACGCTACAGATAACGGATATATCCCGATAATTTCAACTATTGCAGGGGGATATAACGGCGCGGTTTATAATATAAACGCCGATCTTGCGGCTGCAAGAATAGCGGCTGAGCTTAATGCAGCAAAGCTGATACTGATGACGGATATAAAGGGACTTCTGAATGATAAGGATGATGAAAGCACACTTATACCTGTCGTAAATGTCAGTGAGGTTCCGTCGCTCAAACGTGAGGGTATAATTTCCGGCGGAATGATACCGAAGATAGACTGCTGTGTGGAGGCTGTCAGGAGAGGTGTTAAGAGAGCGCATATTATCGACGGAAGAATACCGCATTCGATACTTATTGAAATGTTCTCTGATGAAGGTATTGGAACAATGTTCTACTAAAAAAAGATAAGTCGGAAAAGGGGGAGAGAAAATGACCTTTGAAGAAATAAAAGAAAACGAACAAAAATATATGATGCATACCTATGGACGCTTTAATGCGGCGTTGGTAAGCGGCAAGGGAGCGGTTGCAAAGGATGAAAGCGGAAAGGAATACATTGATTTCACAAGCGGAATAGGAGTAAATTCTCTTGGCTATTGTGATGACGGATGGGTGAAGGCTGTTTCAGAACAGGCTGCGTCAATTCAGCATATATCAAATCTATATTATTCGCCTTTGCAGATAGAGGTATCAAAAAAGCTTTGTGAACTGACAGGAATGGATAAAGTATTTCTTTGCAACAGCGGCGCAGAGGCTAACGAATGCGCGATAAAAATTGCAAGAAAATACAGCTTTGATAAATACGGACAGGGCAGACAAAAAATAATCACTCTTGTTAATTCTTTCCACGGAAGAACTGTAACGACTCTTGCTGCAACAGGTCAGGAAGTGTTCCATAACTATTTCTTTCCGTTTACAGAGGGATTTGACTATGTAAAGGCAAATGATGCCGATGACCTGAATTCGCATATCAATGATGAAGTATGCGCAGTGATGATTGAGCTTGTTCAGGGAGAAGGCGGAGTAATGCCGCTTGAACAGGAATTTGTAAATGCAGTTGATAAGGTATGCAAGGAAAAGGATATTCTGCTAATAATCGATGAGGTACAGACCGGCATATCAAGAACCGGCGCAGTATACTGCTATGAGAATTACGGTATAAGTCCTGATGTTGTGACATCCGCAAAGGGACTTGGCGGAGGTGTTCCGATAGGTGCTTGTATCTGTAATAAGAAGCTTTCTGATGTAATGTCAGCAGGAACACACGGAACAACATTCGGCGGAAATCCGATAGCCTGTGCGGCAGCGAAAGAGGTATTGTCGAGGGTAACTACTGATGAATTTCTTTCCGAAGTGAAGGCTAAGGGCGAATATATCAGAAATAAGCTTGCTGAAATGGGAAATGTAAAAGAAGTAAGAGGTATGGGAATGATGATCGGCATCGTTACCGAAAAGGATAATGCAAAGCAGATCGCGGCAAAATGCGTAGAAAACGGACTCCTTATACTGACAGCGAAGAATCTGCTCAGACTTCTTCCGCCGCTGAATATAACATATGATGAAATAGACAAGGGTCTTTCAATATTAAAAAATGTAATGGAGGAAAACAAATGAAACATCTATTAAAAATGCTTGACCTGAGCAGTCAGGAAATAACAGATATCCTGAATCTTGCTGATCAGCTCAAGTATGAGCAGAAGCACGGAATCAAGCATAGGTATCTGGAAGGAAAATCACTTGGCCTGATATTTGAGAAGGCTTCTACCAGAACAAGGGTGTCCTTTGAGGTAGGAATGTATCAGCTTGGCGGACAGCCGATTTTTCTGTCAGCGCGTGATATGCAGATAGGCAGAGGCGAGCCTGTGCAGGATACGGCAAGGGTTTTGTCACGCTATCTTGACGGTATCATGATCCGTACATTTGAGCAGAAAGAAGTTGAAGATCTCGCGGAATACGGAAGTATTCCGATCATTAACGGACTTACTGATTTCTGTCATCCTTGTCAGATACTTGCCGATCTTATGACGATACGTGAATTCAAGGGCAAGCTCAGCGGACTGAAGATGTGCTTTATCGGTGACGGCAATAATATGATGAATTCGCTGATCGTGGGAGCGCTCAAAACAGGAATGTCTATTTCGGTAGCATGTCCCGAGGGATATGAACCTGATGCGCAGGTGCTTGAATTTACAAAGGAATACGGAGATAAATTCTCAATGTTCCGCACACCGAAGGAAGCCGTTGTTGACGCAGATGTAGTAATAACCGATGTATGGGCATCAATGGGTCAGGAAGGCGAATCTGATAAGAGAAAGAAAGCCTTTGACGGATATCAGGTAAATGCAGAATTAATGGCGCTTGCAAAGCCTGATGCAATGATACAGCATTGTCTGCCTGCGCATCGCGGAGAAGAAATTACCGAGGAAGTATTTGAAGCTCATGCAAACGAGATATTCGAGGAAGCAGAGAACAGACTTCATGCGCAGAAAGCAGTCATGGTAAAATGTCTTACATGATAAAAAAACGGAGGGATCGCAGATTTGCTTTCCTTCCGTTTCATTATATCTGATTATTTATTCAGGATCCTGATAAATTCTTCATAAATTCTTCTGCAATTGCTTTTTTTGTTAATACCAAAGAATTTTTCAGCTCGAAGTCTGTATTTTTCAGGCTGTGGAAATTCATCATTCAAACCCTCGATAAGTGTATTGCAAAGCTCTTTTTTATCAAAAATAATATCGCCGAAGCCATTGGCAGATGGGTTTTCGCCGTCATGCTCAGAGTTTACAGGAAGACCCGAAGGATAAAAATACAAAACAGCCTTATTCTTATATGCAAAACGGTATTGAAGCTCCGAATAATCTGTAACCAGTACAGAAGCTTTAGAAACCAGAGAAGCTTCGGTCTGTTCGCTGAAAGGAATCAATTCCACAACATCATCGGAATGGAACATCTTGGAATATTTCTGAACTGATTGAGGCATTAATACAGCGATTTTCCAGTTTTTCTCACGGCAGGCGGAAATCAGCTTCGGTGAAGACAGAACATACTGATAAGCTTTGAAGAAAATACTCTCGGAAAAACGGTAAAAATCAGAATATTCATATACGGAGAATAAACGGCGTTCACCGGGAGCGATAAGAATAAGATGTTCTTTTTTGTCTGTCACAGCATCAAGCAAGGCATTTCCGGTAACGCGTATCATGTCTTTGCTGAAGCCGTACACAGGCGCGGACAGATTAATAAGCTCACGTTCTGAAGCGCAGAAAATGTAGCTGACGTTATCTCTGACACGATTATCAAACTGCGCAGTTTTATAGCTCAGAAAAAAATCCCTTACAGAGATTGTTTTTGCTTTAATAAGGTCACGCAGGAATTCCTTATCTTTTTCCGTAAAGCCGACAGAATCATACGGGTCACAATCAGAAGCAAAAATATAGTTTGCGGAAAGTATAACAGCCTTAGCTTTAGCGGTGCCGTAATCAATAATATTATCGTAACCCGCGTCATTTAGAAAAGCCTTTTCCGGAGAATCATGCTTAGCAATAAAAAACGGCAGAATATTATTGCGGGCATTCTTGCTGAAATAGCGGAAAAGCAGATTGCCGTTTGAATTGATCCCGTTTTCGTCATAAAAGATGATGACAGTTTTCTGTGAATTTTCCGCTGCGAAAGAACGGGCCATTCGTCTGATCCTGCCATAAATAAATCTGTCTGTGATACCTGCCAGACGGTTAATATCCCCCTTCAATCTTGTTTCGGAGATAGCAAGCAGGCTTTCAGTGGCTCTTCTCAGTACAAGCGATCTGTTTTTCTTATCATATGTCAGAATTCTTTTGCCAAAAACAGCATATGAATTCTTAAGCTTATCATTAAGCTTGGAATGAATAGAAGAGAAAGTCATGGGTATACGGAATGAAAGCTTGCCGAATTTAAAATACAGACAAGCAGTATCAAGCTTTTGACCTGAACCGAATGGAATGAAAAACCTGAAAGAATATCTTTTAAGGAAGGATTCTCCGAAATACTTACGAAGTGAGTAAACGTTCGTTTTAGATACCGGAGATTTTTTTCCGTTCAATGAAAGGAAAACACAGTATTCCTCTTCCGGCAGACAGGAACAGTTATTCAGAACGGCATCAAGGTGCAGACCGGTTTTATCGCAGAACAGAGCAGTGATCTCAGCTGAAATATCCTTAGAACGCGTAATAAGTACCTTTTTGAAATGAGCGGTAAATTCGCCTGACATAGTAATGGCTTCCATACGGTTTTCAGCCACATAGTATTTATATTCTTCCTGGAATTTTGGCGGGACGAGATCAACCTGAGGATACAGTGATGGATTCTTGTATTTCATACGAAGAAAGCGGAAAGGAATTTCCGGGTCAAGACAGCAAAGCCTGCATATGCGTTTATTCATGATAACGGTGTCATCAATAAATTTAAAAGCCTCAGCGCAGGTGTTAAAAAACTCAGCAACATTAGTTCCCGTGAGGACGCACTTATTTTTTTCATCGGCATTAAGCATGAATTTAACTCCGATAAGATACATCATGACCGACATGACGAACGCAGAACCGGCATACGCCTTCAGCATAGGGATAATAAACTGTTTTATTGCGGGGGTATAGAAATTTGCAGAATATTGCTGGTCATATCTGATAATTTCTCTTTCGGTAGGTTTTGAAAGAGTATAGCTGTATTTATCGGAATAAACGAAGGCGTGTGTTTTAAGGAGTATTTCGATAATAAATTTTATATCATAATAGAAATCAAGCTTTTTATCAAATGTAACAGAACGAGCGATATTATTCTTAAAAAAATAGCAACCTGTCATTAGTACAAATCTGTCAGGGATATCATGTATTCTGATAATTCCGGGTTCTAAATCGTCGACATAGGGTATTGGAGCGCTGCCCGGTACACTGTACATTGGTTTACAGCAAATAACGGGTATTTTTTCATTTTTAAGGATATCCATCAGAATTTTGAATGAATTCGGAGAATATGTACCGTAGTTGTCAATGTATGAAATATAAGAACCGAAAGACATAGGCAGGGCATGATTATAGCTTTCAGCAGGTGACTTGCCGACAGCATCAATGAAATAAACATTTTCCGGATATTTTTCAGTATAATCAGCGCAGACAGAGGTGCTGAGCTGGGAGCCTAAAGAGTCAATAAGATTTATCTGAATATGATCACGAAAGAATTTTTCATCGCCGATCACAGAATCAATTGTTTTTTTAATATTGCTGTCACTTCTGATAAGAAGATTGACAGTAAAAAAATATTTCTTTGTCATATCATTCACCAAAGATTCATAGCTTTATAAAATGAAAAAGGAAGCAAAAACCATTCAATAATTAAATTATATTACAACATTATAGTGATGTCAATTTCATATTAAGTAACAAATATGAAATACTTCGTTAATTTGATAAAAAAAATCAACAGAAGAAAAGATAATGCGTAAAAAAGCTGAAAACGAAGAAATAATTGTAAAAATGTTGACTTAGAGTGTTTAAAGGGTATATAATTCAGACAACGGCAGCAATGGCGCTGCAGGTTGATTTACGACCTGCGGCGCCGTACTTGTTATATAACACAAATAATAATTAAGGATGGGGAGTATTTATGTTAAATGTGCCTGAAATGTTCGGATCTTCAGTATTTAATGATGAAGCAATGAGAAAGTACCTTCCAAAGGGTACATATAAAGAATTGAAAAAAACAATTGAAGACGGCAAACCGCTTGATATCAACATAGCAAATGTTGTAGCGCATGCGATGAAGGAATGGGCGATAGAAAACGGAGCGACACATTATACACACTGGTTTCAGCCAATGACAGGAATAACCGCAGAGAAGCATGACAGCTTTATCTCTCCGACAGCAGGAGGAAAGGTTATCATGGAATTTTCGGGAAAGGAACTCATAAAGGGCGAGCCTGACGCTTCAAGTTTTCCGTCCGGCGGAATACGCGCGACATTTGAGGCAAGAGGATATACGGCATGGGATCCGACATCGTATGCATTTATAAAAGACGGATCACTTTGTATACCTACGGCATTTTGTTCATATACAGGTGAAGCGCTTGATAAAAAAACACCGCTGCTGCGTTCAATGGAATGTATAAATAAACAGGCGCTCAGAGTACTTCGCGCATTCGGAGATACAGAAACAACTCATGTATCGACAACAGTAGGCCCCGAGCAGGAATATTTTCTTGTAGACAGAAAAGTATATGAAAAGAGAAAAGACCTGATATATTGCGGAAGAACATTGTTCGGAGCAAGACCGCCAAAGGGACAGGAGCTTGACGACCACTATTTCGGTTCAATCAAGCCGAGAGTATCGGCATTCATGAAGGATCTTGACGAGGAGCTGTGGAAGTACGGAATTCTTGCAAAAACAAAGCATAATGAGGTAGCCCCTGCGCAGCACGAGCTTGCGCCGATTTTTGATACCGGAAATATAGCGACTGACCATAATCAGCTGACAATGGAGATAATGAAAAAAATTGCCGAACAGCACGGATTAGTATGTCTGCTTCATGAAAAACCATTTGCAGGCGTAAACGGATCAGGCAAACATAACAACTGGGCGATGTCCACAAATACAGGGAAGAATCTTCTTGATCCGAGTAAGAATCCGAGAGAGAATATACTGTTTCTTGTATTCCTTGCAGCAGTGATCAGGGCAGTTGACGAACACCAGGATCTGCTGAGAATATCAGTAGCAAGCGCCGGCAATGACCACAGATTAGGCGCAAATGAAGCTCCTCCGGCAATCATTTCAATGTACCTTGGAGATGATCTTACAGAGGTACTTAGTTCCATACTCAGCGGGAAGGAGTACGTTTCCGAAGGAAAGCCTGTTATGGAAACAACAGCTGAGGTTCTTCCGAATTTCACAAAGGATACGTCTGACCGTAACCGTACTTCGCCATTTGCATTCACAGGAAATAAATTTGAATTCAGGATGGTAGGTTCGTCAGAAAACATAGCCTGCGCTAATTTCATGATAAATACAATGGTTGCAGATGTACTTGAAGATTTTGCAGATCAGCTTGAAAAAGCAGAAAATGTTAAGGAAGCAGCAGAAGCGCTTGTAAAGAAGACAGTAAATGAACATAAGAGAATAATATTCAACGGAAATAACTATTCTGAGGAATGGGTAAAAGAAGCAGCAAAAAGAGGACTGCTTAATCTAAGGTCGCTGCCTGAAGCGCTGCCGCTGTACACAAGTGAAAAGAATATCAAGCTTTTCACAAAGCATAATGTTCTTACCGAAAAAGAACTCCGTTCAAGATGTGAGGTCCTTCTGGAGAAGTATTCAAAGATCATCAATATAGAAGCGCTTACAGCGCTTGATATGGCAAAGAAGGATATCGTTCCTGCTGTAGCTTCATATATAAAAGAGCTTGCTGAAACAGCAAATCTTGTAAAGGCAGTAGACCCCGAGCTTGTTCCGGCAGCAGAAACAGAGCTTATCAGAAAGCTTAACAATCTTCTGAATTGTTTTGTCAAGAAGATTGATGCATTGAATAAGGCAGTAGTAGGAGCAAAGGATATCGAGGACGAAGCAGAAAACGCAATGTACTTCAAAGAATCAGTGCTGGCTGCAATGCAGGAGCTTCGCGCTGTTGCTGATGAAATGGAGTCAAATATGTCATCAAAGTCATGGCCGTATCCTTCATATGGCGCAATGCTTTTCAGTGTCTGACATAAAGGCAGAACAAATTTAATAAAAATCTATCGGCCGGTTACGGATGAACCGGTCGGTATTTTTTTTAAAATAATCAGAAAAAAAGAGTATATTAAAGAAAAACGGAAAAAACGAGAGAAATAAAATCAAAAACGCAATAAGACTGACTTTTTCTGACTTTGACTTTTACTGACTTTGAACATATAATATTGACATAAGGTCAAGGAAAGTCAAAAAACAAGAGAGGAAGTGATGAAATGAAAATGAGTGATCTTGTAGCGGAATATATTGTGCGGATGCTTGATGAAACAGGAGGCAATGCAGAGATCAGAAGAAATGAGCTTGCGGGGATACTGGGATGTGTGCCGAGCCAGATAAACTACGTTATAACCTCAAGATTCACACCGGAACAGGGTTATATAGTAGAAAGCAGAAGAGGCGGCGGCGGATATATCCGGATCACCAGGGTGACGGCGGACAGAAGAGTAGCGATAATGCATATAGTCAATTCAATCGGAGAAAGAATTTCATATTCAGCGGCGGCAATAATTCTTGTAAATATGGCTGACCAGAATATGATATCCGTATACGACAGGGAGTTGATATCAGCAGCGTTATCGGATAAGGTGTATTCATCCGTACCGCAGGAGCAAAGAGATACACTCAGAGCTTCAATAATGAAAAATATGCTTATGACAGTAATGATGCTTAATAACTAAATAAATCGAATGATATAAGGGAGGTAATATTATGTTATGTCAATCATGCGAAAAAAAGCAGGCAACAACACATATAAAAACAATATTGAATGGAGAATTGAAGGAATATAATCTGTGTCCTGAATGCGCAGCAAAGTTTGGATATGGATCATTTTTCGGAAATTTCGGATTTGACCTGGATAAGCTGTTCGGAAGCTTCATGGAAAGCTTTGGGGCAGGCGGCAGTTCAAAGCGCTGTAAATTCTGCGGAAGCAGCTTTGAGGATATAGCCAAAACCGGGAAGGTAGGCTGTTCACAGTGTTACGATGAATTCTATGAAGAACTGCTTCCGTCGATACAGCGAATTCACGGAAGAACAAGTCATACCGGAAAGCTTGCAAGATCAGCCGGAAATGAAATAAGGATCAAGAATGAAATTACTCAGTGCCGCTATGAGCTGGAACAAGCGATCAAGACACAGGAATTTGAAAAGGCAGCAGAGCTTCGTGACAGAATAAAGGAGCTGGAGAAAAGCATGAAGGAAGAAGCCGAAAAAACGGACGGAAAGGAAGGATAATTATGAAAGAGAAAATAGAACAGCGCAAGGATATAAGTGATGTCGTGATCAGTACAAGGATAAGATTTGCGAGAAATCTGAAGGATTATCCGTTTCCGTGCAGAATGAATACGGAAAAGAAATGCCGCGTTGCAGCGATAGTCAAAGAGGCGGCGCTTGGAGGACACAGCGCAATATCCGACAGGTTCCGTTATATCCAGATGTCGGAGCTCACGCAGGAGGAAGCAGTATCACTGGTTGAAAGGCATCTTGTAAGCCCGGAGTTTATATCGGACAGAGAGGGTAGAGGTTTGCTTTTGCTTGATGACGAGTCCGTTAGTATAATGATAAACGAGGAGGATCATATTCGTATACAGGTAATAAAGCCCAATATGGACCTTGATGGAGCGTATGATCTGGCGGATAAGATAGATACATTATTTGATGAGCAGCTGAGTTTTGCATTCAACGATAAGTTAGGATATCTGACACAGTGCCCGACAAATATAGGAACAGGGATGAGAGCATCGCTTATGCTTCATCTGCCGGCATTGAAGGAAAGCGGAGCAATGGGAAAAATAAGCGCATCGCTGGCAAAATTAGGTCTGGTAATAAGGGGAATGTACGGAGAAGGAACTGATCCTAAGGGAGCAGTATATCAGCTGTCAAATCAGGTAACACTGGGTATATCTGAAAAAGAAGCGATAAATAATCTCCGCGATATCGCAATGCAGCTTATATCACAGGAAAGAAATACAAGAGAAGCGCTGTCTGAAAACATATCGGTACTGGACATTATTTATCGTTCCTTCGGAATATTGCAGTATGCAAAGCTTCTGAGCAACGATGAATGTATGAAATTGTTATCAGAACTGCGATTTGGAATAGAGATAGGAATATTCGATCACCTTGATTATGATACGGTAAACCATCTTATGATCGAGGTGCAGCCGGCAACGTTAATGAAGAATATAGGAAAAAAACTCAGCGCCCAGGAAAGGGATCAGATAAGGGCTGAGGTAGTGAGAACAGCGCTGATGCGTAAACAGGTTCCTGCGAGCCGAAGATTAGAATGATTAACTCAGATCATATGATCGATAGTAAAAATGTTAAAATAATTGCAAAGCTATAAGATCAGGAATAAAGTATTAATGGAAAAGGGGAGGTATCTGTATGTATAAGTTTAACGGATTCACAGAAAAGGCAAATAATGCTGTTAACGAAGCAATTAGTTCAGCAGAGAGTATGGGGCACAATTACGTCGGCAGCGAGCATATTCTTCTTGGTCTTCTGAAAGAAGAAGACAGCGCTGCAAGCCGTATTCTTGAACAGGCAGGGGCAGAATATGAAACTGTAGAGCAGATCATCAGAAAAGAAATAGGTACAAATACACCCATTCGTGGATTGACTCCTGAGAATTTTACACCGCGCACAAAACGATTGCTTCAGATCGCAGTCCGGGAGGCCGGAAGAATGAGCAGCAGTTATGTGGGAACAGAGCATCTTCTTGCAGCATTGCTGGCTGACAGAGGCAGCTATGCAAATCATTTTCTGTCGCAGACAGGTGTTTCAAATGACAGGATAATATCATCGCTCAGAGAGTTGTTTGGCTCACAGGAAAAAACAGATGACTCTGCCGGATACGGAATTGAAAACGGAAACAGAACATCAGAAGGAAAAGGTTCGGCATTGGAAAAGTACGGGAGGGATCTGACAAAAGAAGCAGAAAAGGGGAATATAGATCCTGTTATCGGAAGACATGATGAGATCGAACGAGTAATACAGATATTGTCAAGAAGGACAAAGAATAATCCTTGTCTTATCGGAGAGCCCGGAGTCGGAAAAACGGCAGTGGCGGAAGGACTTGCGCTGAAAATAATTTCAGGAGATGTTCCTGAACCGCTTAAAGGAAAAAGAATAGTATCACTTGATCTTGCAGGAATGGTGGCAGGCGCAAAATACAGGGGTGACTTTGAGGAAAGGATCACAGCCGTGATCGAAGAAGTAAAGAATTCAAGCAATGTTATTCTGTTTATTGATGAGCTTCATACGATAATTGGATCAGGCTCAGCAGAGGGCAGCGCAGATGCGGCTAATATTCTTAAGCCGTCATTGGCAAGGGGTGATTTTCAGGTTATAGGCGCTACTACGATAACCGAATACAGAAAATATATTGAAAAGGATGCGGCGCTTGAAAGAAGATTCCAGCCTGTGACAGTAGGAGAGCCGACAGAGCAGGAGGCAGAAGAAATACTCAAAGGACTGCGCGACAAATATGAAGCGCATCATAAGGTAAAAATAACCGATGAAGCCATTGCAGCTGCGGTAAAACTGTCATCAAGATATATTGCAGACAGATATCTTCCTGATAAAGCAATAGATCTTATTGACGAAGCGGCATCAAAGGTAAGGCTAAGAGCATATACTGCGCCTGATGATCTTCAGGAGCTTGAAAACCGTATTAAGGAGCTTGAAAACGAAAAGTCGGAAGCTGTAAATACCCAGGACTTTGAAAGGGCTGCAAAAGTGCGTGACGAGCAGAAAAAGCTCAAAGCAGAGCTTGAGAATAAGAGGCTCGAATGGGAGCAGAAAAATGCGCACCGTGACGGAGAGGTAACTCCGGAAGATATTGCGGAAATAGTGTCGGGATGGACAGGAGTACCGGTTGTTCAGCTGACAGAGGAAGAAAGTCAAAGACTGCTCAAACTTGAAGGGATCTTGCACGAAAGAATTGTGGGACAGGACGAAGCGGTAACTGCTGTTTCAAAGGCAATACGCAGAGGCAGGGTAGGACTTAAGGATCCGAACAGACCTGTAGGATCGTTTATATTCTTAGGACCGACAGGCGTGGGAAAGACAGAGCTGTGTAAAGCATTGGCAGCGGCGATGTTCGGTGATGAAAATGCGATGATACGCTTTGATATGTCGGAATACATGGAGAAGCATACCGTATCAAAGCTTATCGGTTCACCTCCCGGATATGTTGGTTATGACGAGGGAGGACAGCTGACAGAGTGTGTAAGACGCAAACCGTATTCTGTTCTGCTGTTCGATGAAATAGAGAAGGCGCATCCGGATGTATTCAATATGCTTCTGCAAATACTTGACGAAGGCAGACTGACTGACAGTCAGGGCAGACATGTAAATTTCAGGAATACAGTAATAATAATGACTTCAAATGTAGGAGCAAGACTTATTACGGAAAAGCAGAAGAATCTGGGATTTTTCGGCGGAGATGAAAAGACGGAGAAAAAAGATGATGAAATAAAGCAGGCAGTACTTGGCGAGTTAAAGCAATTGTTCAAGCCTGAATTTCTGAACAGGGTCGATGACACTATAGTATTCAACAAACTGACTGAAAAGGATATAGCGGAAATTGCTGCCAAGCTTCTTGCAAATCTTGGTAAAAGACTTGCCGAGCTTGATATAAGCGCTGAATTTACCCAATCAGCGGTCACAGCAGTCGCAAAGGCAGGATTTGATGAAATTTACGGTGCAAGACCGCTGAAAAGAGCAATAATGTCGAAGATAGAAGATCCGATATCCGAAAAGATGCTTGAAGGCTCAGTAAAGTCGGGTGACTGTATCACGGTCGATTATAAAGACGGAGAGTATGTTTTTGAGAACAGGTCCTGAATAAAGATAAAACGCAGAAGGAATCATTACACGGATGATCCTTCTGCGTTTTGTTAATGTTTTGTTCATATTCGGGAGGTATAATGAGAACATTGTTACAATGGGCATTGCCTGTTGAAATAAAATAATATGGGTAATGAGGTGAAGAAATTGAATTTCAGGGTAGGACACGGTTATGATGTACACCGCTTTGCTAAAGACAGAAAGCTCATTCTCGGAGGAACGGAGATACCTTATGAAATGGGACTTGACGGACATTCGGATGCTGATGTTCTTGTACACGCAATAATGGATTCGCTGTTAGGCGCTGCGGCGCTCGGAGATATAGGAATGCACTTTCCGGATAATGACAACAGCTATAAGGGCGCGGACAGTATGAAGCTGCTTGAAAGAGTGTGTAAAATAATAAAAGAAAAAGGATACAGTATTTCCAATATTGACGCAACAGTAATTGCGCAGCAGCCAAAACTTAGGCCATATATTGATATTATGCGCGGGAAGATAGCAGGAGTGTTGGGAATAGGTGTTTCGGATGTAAGTATAAAGGCAACAACAGAAGAAAGACTTGGTTTCACAGGCAGACTTGAGGGAATTTCAGCACATTGTGTTGCATTGATATTTAACGACGGGAGATAAAAATGAAAACAGAAATAATAAGATTTATCGCATTTGTAGTACTTGTATTTGCGCTTTATAACCTATTTGATGTATTATTTGCAATGTTTGTCACACACAACGGATATCAGTTCAGAATTCTGAATAATCTGATCATTCCAGTATCGGTTGGTGTAGTTGTGGGAATAGTAGTGCTGTTTTTCGACAGAAAGAGAAATAATAATAAAAATGAAAAGGAATGATACAAAAATCATTAAAAATATTCTGATCAATGATCTTATTACGC
>CACYDC010000264.1 GCA_902773025.1 uncultured Ruminococcus sp. | reverse complement strand
GTGTAACTAAATCGGCGTCTCATGGGCATGTCCCAGACGCCATGAATAATTCAGGTATAGTGATACCGTAACTATTGATGTAAAGAATTGGAGGATGGTTATGTCATACACGGAAAGACAATTGCGAGAATTGCTGTCCAGAAATCTTAGTTTGATTGAACGCGGATTAGAATTAAAAGAACAAGAAAGCATGTTAAGTTGGATTGATAGTGATAGAAAGGAAATCCATGCCTACATTGATATTCTTGCAATTGATGAAAATGATAATTATGTAATAATCGAATTGAAAAAGAGCAAGCAGACATCTCGATCAGCATTGCATGAAATTTATAAGTATATTGATGGTTTAGTAGCAAAATATTCATTAAGATATGATGAAATACGTGCAATGATCGTGTCTACAGATTGGAAAGAATTATCTGTTGCATTTTCATTAGCAAGTAAGTATAAAGGCATCAATCTTGAAGGATATTGTATTGCTGTTTCTGAAAACAGTGGCCTGTCTATTGATTCTGTTAGCAAAGTAAGAGAGTCGTCATTAAGTGTAGAAAGAAAAATGGCACAAATTGGTCTGATATTTTACTTTGATGATCAAAGACCGCTAAAGGAAGAAAACATACTTCGCTATAAGAAGAGATACGAAGAGGCGGGAATCAATAATTATGTCATACTTATATTTCAAAACATTTGTGATTCTCTTAGCGGCTATAAAAACGCAATGTATGTTAATAATCCATACCAGGAGCCTTCTCTGTATGAAACAATAATTAGAGATTATAACCAAAATAACAAATATATGACGCCGGAGAGAATCAAAGAAATTATGAGTAAGGAGCCAGAAGATATTAATGATTCTGCAATATCAGCACTTTTTCGTGAAATTCCTGTTGAACAAGCAGATACCGAACTCGGATCAAAAACAAACCTGCGATATCTTTTATTAAGTCCTTATTGGAATTTGGTAGACTTCATTACAGGCAGGAAAATGCCTAATAATCATTCTTTTATTTCTAAGATATTACAAGAAATAGCTGGCTCTTTATCAAATGTATTGGATAGTGGAGAATTTAAGTCATCGAATAAGGCAGCAATACATAAGGCCATCCAAATTATTAGAAAAGATCTTACGACTGTGGCCATCTGGAGAGATGCTTTTGTAAATGAATTATTAGATCTTGAAGAATCTGGAGATGAAGAGCAGTATTCTGGTTTATATCATTATCAAATGAGAAACAGCTTTATTAAAAGCTTAGGATACTACTATTCTCTTGGAAAGAAAATGGCACTTTTCATGCCTCATGCTTTTCTTGAAATAAGTTATGCTGATAGAACAGTGACTTTGGTTGGAGGTATTAAGCAGGATTCTAGATTACCTAATTCTTTGGTTACGGCATATGAAAAATACTATCCTGCTGATGATTATAATTCCCTTCGATGGCTATTTGACAGGTATTCTACAACAGATTCTCTTATCGTGAAAGAATTGAAGTGTTCCTTTTACGTGGTTAAAGCTGTGGAATATACAGATAATCCACATAAAAATCGATACTATTTTTATGAAGACTATGGATATGACGAAATAACGAAAGATTTATTTAGGTTTTGTGCAAATGCGGTTATTCTTAATGATTCGCTGGTAAATCAAGTAAGCAAAATATATTCTCCTTCTCCAGAGAGTATATTAAGTAGTAATCCATGGTTATTAGGAAAGAAAATATATACTCTTGACCTGGAATAAGTTGAGACAGCGTATGGATTCCATAGGCAGTTCCCTGCGCAGTGAGATCCTTGATGCTAATGTCAACATGCTGAAGGCCCACAATTTCCTGCCTACTCCTTTGCAAAATGGATATATACCATTCGACATGGACGTTACGCCCATGGACAACTCCAAATCAGGAAAGGAAGGTGTCTCCCGAACCTATAAGGGCTTTGATGGTTATGCGCCCATGATGGCCTATATCGGAACAGAAGTCTTCCTGATCGACGCGGAGCTCCGGGAAGGAAAACAGTATTCCCAGAGACATACGCCCGGAATTTCTGAAGGAGACCTTTGCTCTGTCCCGAAAACTGACTGACAAACAGCTACTCGTCAGGCTCGATTCCGGCAATGACGAAGCAGATAAAATCGGAATCATGCTCGAAAGAGGCTCCTGGTTCATTATAAGGAACCTGAGGTGCGGCGAAAGCAAAGAGGACTGGCTCGAAAAAGTCAAGGGTTGCTGCAAGGACATCCGGCACCCTAGGGAAGGCAAGACCGTATATGTCGGAAGCAGCTGGAAGGATGTCTCCTACAGGGATTCCAACGGAAATACGTAGATAATCTGCATAAGGGTCGGCTACGAAGTCATTGAAAGAACAATCAACAACATCGTTTATCTCATACTTCGCAGCCTGAGACTGCGCTCAAACCCTTATAAATAAAGGGAATACTTACAACAAAAAAGGTGCAAGCCGTAGCG
>CACYDC010000263.1 GCA_902773025.1 uncultured Ruminococcus sp. | reverse complement strand
TTCAGCTTTCAGAGAGAAACAGAGCGAATAGCAGAGTTCTTAAGGTAAAGTATGCTGATACACTAAAAATGTTCTTGATATGACTAGATGCCTGTGTTATAATATGTACACAGTACAATATGTTGTAATCTATAGAACAACATAATACAAACTGCAGTTTTTCAAAGAGAATACTATTTTGAAAAGGAGCGATATCATGAAACTTGCAAAACTTGTTTGTCTTATCCTTGTGTTCACTTTGCTGTTCAGCTTGATGGCTGTGAGCGCATCCGCCATTCTCTGTGAAGATCAGGAGAATAAAAACCAGGAAGGTTATATCGTTGCAGAAAAGAATGGACCGGTAAAAAGCATAAGAGGATATATGGCTGTCGGCGGAGAAGTCAGGCCGGAAGAGGATGATGCATTTCAAGGTGTTCGTCCGCCTAGCTCGGTTGACAGAGATGAATATGCTAAGTATGTAGATGCTGTATCGCCTTAAGAAAAAACAATGCTGAAAGACGAATCATAAAAATAAAATCAATAATAATCAATCGGATAGCAGATTGCAGTTTAACCCCACCGAACGGTGGGGTTTTGTCTTTTTTGTTTTGAGACTTGAATATTATTAAAAAGTAGTTTATATTTCTAATTAGAAACAAAACTTTATTGAACATACTAAAAATTACAAATTAGTAAAAATATTTTTCAAATTCAGAAAAAATACGCTTGCAATTCTGTTGCTTCTGTGTTACATTATGCATGTGCCGTATTACGGCTGATTTTGTCGTACCATATTGGCACAGGCAAAAGCATATAATGTTACTGTTATATGATCAATTCCCGGAGGGAAAGAAAAGGAGACCTTATTATGAAAAAGACGGTCAAGTTTTTGAGTTTTGTGCTTCTGGTCACCATGCTTTTCAGCCTGATGGCTTCGAGTGCATCTGCAATCGTCAGTGATGACACAGCTGGAGTGAATGGCGGTGGCATCATTCTTGGCGGCGGCAATGCTTCGGTCAATTCGGGTGGCGGCCTGGTCATTGGCGGCGACCAGCGTCCGGAGGATGATTCTCCTTTTACTGGTGTACGTGTTGATGAATCCAGTCAGAAGGTATATGAGCAGAGAGTATCTTCGGCGAGAGCTGCGAATCTAACCTCAGCTGAACAGCTTGCTCAGGAAGCTGTTGCAAAATATATGAAACAGGCTGACGGTGATTACAGAGGAATTGTGGATTCCGATAATTCTCTGATTCAGGTTAACCAGGATTTCCTGATGTATGTTCGTGACCATGTCGACACAATTGATGCTGCAACGCTTCAGACTGCTGTTGACCTTTTTGGTGAAGACGTTGTTTACGGCACTAATATGGAAATCGATGAAGACGCTGTAGAAAATCGTAAAGAAGAAATCCAGGAACTTCAGAACGAACTGAAACCTTCTATTGAAAGTTTGTCTGCACAGCTGACAGCTATAGAAGACAATTATAAGGAAACTTTTGGGGATGGGACTGATGAATATTACAATGCGTTGGATAATGACGCAGAATATGCTTCTCTTTCCCAGCAGTTTGATGAACTAGCTGCACAGTCGGAAAATCTCGATACAGAAGATGAAGTTTTGGATCAGGTTCTGGATGGATCTGTTGCCCTTATGGCGAGGCCCTTGTCTGAAGGCCAAATCAAATCCAGATTTGGTCAGGTTTGTCCCGGATATTCAAGCTTAGCGGAAGCGGTTTCTGGTTCGAATTATAATAAAGTTTTGACCTTTAACGGGAACTCTTTTGATATCTGCAATTCAACGGATTATCGTATTACGGTTGACCTCCATGCAGTTACGATAGACGCTCGCCAGAGCCCTGCGGCATTTACGATACGTCAGGGAGCTTATGGCGGAACAGTTACTTTCACAAATGGCACTATCGTAGGTGACGGTTTCTATGTCACAGCAGGCGGTGTCCTGAATCTAGGAGGGCTTGTAAACGGAAATTATGTTGATATTACAGTTTTCGCGGAGAACAATGCAGTTTATGTTGATCCTACAGGAACAGCTGTAATCGGACAAGGAACTACGCTTGTAGGCGGTATTCCCGGAGACGACCCAACTTCTTGGATTTATAAGGCAGATGCAACCAAATATATGCGGTGTAGCAGCCAGCCAGTTGTTTATATTGCTCCCAATGGAACTGTGAAAATGACTGGAGGTACAATTGAAGCATGCAGCATCGACGGCACAAATGGATCAGATGGAAATTATGCTATTGAAGTAGATGGCGGTAGCCTTGAGATTTCCAGCAGTGTGGCAGAAGTAAAGAGCAGAAATACCAATTCTCCTGCTATTTACGGTCATGCCGGTGCACAGATCGATATTCATAACGGTTATGTTTACGGGCCTACCGGTATTGTAGTTAACGGTGACACGACAAGGTTGTCCATCAACGGCGGTAGTATTACAGGCTATGCCACATATAGACCTAATTTTGGAAGATCCGGTGCTGCGGTTGAAGTGCAGGGAACGACCTATACTGGTGATCCGGCTACAAGTGATGGAACAAGCCCAATAGTAAATATCACAGGTGGTACTTTACGAAGTGAGCGTTCTGCTGGCGTTGTGAACCTTATAGCAGATGGTACAAGAATTGATCCTACACTTAAAAACAATATTAAACGTATTGCTGTAGATAACGTAAATGTTACTATACAGGAAATTGATGATAGTGACTATGCAAAATC
>CACYDC010000262.1 GCA_902773025.1 uncultured Ruminococcus sp. | reverse complement strand
TCCGCTTTTGTATGTCCCCTCATTTTATTTTATTCTTGACAAGAAGTATTATTATAAAGAAAAGTATGCTGAAGTTCTTGACATAGCCTCTGATAATCTTGATCTTAGTGAAATCGATTTCCCGATATCAGCAGAAATAAACAACAATTCCGAAAATGTTCTATATTTGGAAGCCGATAAGAATGGTAAGAAAATAATTCTTCAAATAAAATTACCAGTAATAACCTGGACAATAAGTGACTTATTTAGACATACAACTTCTGATTATATTCCATCATGGGAATTACCCTCAAAGTCAATGTTAAAAATCAATGCTCCTGTTATCGATTATACAGTTGTTGCGGTTAACAATAACGGAATTAAGGCTTTACCTTATAAGAATGGAAAAGCAGATCTGTCTGTAATCAAGAACTCGAATTCTGACTATACTGACGTTGCACTTTCTATCGAAAAAGATCATATTAAACTTTTTGAAATACTACATAAACCTTGTATTCGTAATCTTAATATCGAAATGATTGATTCAGGTGATAAATTAGGTTTATCGTATGATCTTATTGGCAGTGCAAGAGTCATTGTTTCAGTACAGAAAAACAATCCGGATGTAAAAAAGGAAATTTTCAGCAGTACAGATTCTGTATCGGAAATCTTAACTCCTGAACTTGAGTCTGGAAGATATCATCTGATTTTTGAAATAGAAGAATCAGATGAATTTGGTTTTGGTACGGAAAAAAGACAAATAGAAAGCAGAGAAATATTTATAGGTGATGAATTTGAAGTATTATGTGGGGAAAAAGAAGAATTGAATATAGACTGCTGTATAATCGATAATCAGAATAAACCAGTAAATAATTTCTATGTAAAGAACATAATAAAACAGATAGACGGATATATGTATATCGGAACTGCATATTTTTATGCTATGAGCAAATACACTGGACAGTATTATCAACAGGAATTTACTAAGGCTAACCCGATAATAATCAGAATAATTGAGGTGTCTGATGTAGAATTTACAGCACTGATAACAGATTCAGAATATGATGGTTTTTATTATAATAAAATAAAAAATCGTCTTGAATTTATTGATCGCAACATCAAGGATAAAAATACATACGATATACCCGATACATATCGTATTAGGAAAAATACTGGAGGTGAAGAACAATGAGTTTTGATCCGATTAATGGGTCCCAAAAAATACACGATGATTATGTAAGCTATCTAAAAACGACCTTTTTTATAAATGATCCTGATTATATGAGAGAATTTGAAGAGAAAATAAGTGTAACTGATGCTCTTTCCAGAGGTCCTTTTATTGATGTAACAGATTCATTCAAAACCGGCTCTTCATTGGAGGAATTAATATCGGAGGGAGTAGCCTTCGGTGAATTCAGGAAGCTGTGTTCGGATTCATTGCCGATCAGTAGACCGCTTTATAAGCATCAGGAAATATCTTTCAGGAGGATAGCTTCTGATAAAAATGCAATAGTTACTACTGGTACTGGTTCAGGTAAAACGGAATCGTTTTTACTTCCGGTAATTGACTATTTAATGAAGGAAAAAGAAAATGGAACGTTAACTGATGGTGTAAGAGCTCTGATCATTTACCCGATGAACGCTCTTGCAAATGACCAGATGAAAAGACTCAGAAGCCTTCTGAAAAACTATCCGTATATTTCATTTGGTACATATACAGGTGAGACTGAAAATACAGAAGACAAAGCGCTCGAAAAATTCCGCAGACAATTCCGTTCGGATCCACTCAAAAACGAAAGAATATCCAGAGACAGAATTAAAGAATCTCCACCGCATATACTTATAACAAACTATGCAATGCTCGAATATCTTCTTTTAAGACCCGGTGATAATGTAATATTTTCCGGTTCATTCGGAAACTGCTGGAAATATATTATTCTTGATGAAGCTCATACTTATTCCGGTGCAACCGGTATTGAAGTATCTATGCTTCTGAGAAGGCTTAAGTCAAGACTACAAACAAAGAATAAAATACGGTTTATTCTGACAAGCGCCACTCTTGGTTCCGGAGAAAAGGATGATCCGGAAATAATCCATTTCGCAAAAACCTTGTGTTCAGATGATAATTTCGATAAGAATTCTATTATCAGAGCAGACAGGATATCTCCTGTTTGTCCGGAGAAGGTTTTCAGTTTGTCAGCAGAATGTTATCGTGGTCTTGCTGAATTACTTGAAGGTGGTGCAGAAGCAGACGAAGTCTATGATTATATAAATGTATATGCTCCCGGTATTGCATTCAACAAAAAAACATCAGTAATGATTTTTAATCTTGTTTCATCTGATAATCTATATTATGCCATAAAAAAAGAACTTGCGAATGATACTAAAACCATTGATGAGATTGCAGAAAAACTGGCTGTCAGGAAACAGGAGATAGTTGATTTCATCAGCGTTGCAAGCAAAGGAAGAAAAAACGGGTGCGAGTTGTTTGATGGCCGTTATCATTACTTTCTCAGAGCACTTGCTGGAGCATATATTTCCTTGAAGCCATTCAAGGAACTCTTTCTGGAACCGTATTATCAGAATGACGGACATCCTGTTTATTCGTTTTCAGTTTGCCGATCATGCGGACAAATATATATTTCCGGACTCATTGATGACGATATTGAAAGGGATATACAGTATCTTCGGTCAAAAATGAACGAAAAGGAAAAACCGGATATATTTATTCTAACGGATAAGTTTGTAAAAGACGAGGAATACAAAACTTACAAAATATGTTCAAAGTGCGCTGCAGTATCTCCGGCTAATTCCATTAAAGGTAAGTTTTGCAGTTGTGGATCAAAGTACGAAAACTATATTACTGAAGTCGATGATAAAAAGACAGTGATCAACCGATGCATTTGCTGCGATTATACAAATAATTCAAATGGTATTCTTAGAAATTTTTTCGTTGGTCAGGACGCTGCAACAAGTGTTGCTGCAACTTCTCTCTACAATGTGATACCTTCATCGGTAAAAAGAATCAGAAAAATAAAAAGTGTTATACAGGATGATTATGGCTTTGGTTTTGACTTGGAAAATGAAGATAAAACAGAAAGCATTATTGAAAGCAGAACCAAACAATATCTGATATTTTCAGATAGCAGACAACAGGCAGCGTATTTTGCGTCATATTTTGACAGTACTTATCATAATATCCTGAGAAGAAGAATATTACTTGATGTACTTAAGAAAAATGCGGTCAGATATAAGGGAGGGATATCAGTTAAGACATTAGTGCATGATATCCAGGCAGCATTTGAGAAATATAAGATATTTGATCAAGAGGAAAGAGAAAAAGAAGCTGTTAAGACTATATTGTATGAGATGTTCAATAAGGATAGGAATTCTCCTGAACAGATGGGAATAATACGCTTTGCTTTTGAATATTCCGGAAAGGATCTTCCGGTTTTTCCACAAGGAAAGACCAAGAGTGTAATTAATGTTTTAGCAGATAATTTCAGACATAATTACAGCGTATACTATGATGAT
>CACYDC010000261.1 GCA_902773025.1 uncultured Ruminococcus sp. | reverse complement strand
TTTTTGCCTGGACTGTTCATTCAGCTGAGGAGAATCTGAAAGCCAGACAAAGATTGCTTCCGGCTGTTCAGCAAAGTCTTCAGACCCGAAATAAACATTCTCGATGAAAGACGCCATGATAATTGTCTTTCCGGATCCTGTCGGGGCCTGAAGAGAGACGACCTGTGGAACGTGGAAGGAACGATAATTGTTCAGCGCCATGGCTGTCTTGGCTCTAAGCTCGTTTACAGCCATCTTCTGGAAGGGAAATAGTTCATTTATCATAATCAGTTCCTCCCATGATTGATACGGAAGTTGTCGAGATAATCCCGATATAGCTGATAGCTGGTTTCAACGTTCAGACTCTTGACCATCGCACGATAATTGGCCTCATAGTCCGTCACTATGAAAGCAGTTTGAATTTCAGGATGTTGCTGTAGTTCCTCTTCGAATGAGGCAAACGCATTTTCATTAATTAATATAGCGAACCTATTGTCTGGAAGAACCAGCATGTCAGGAGTATCATTCCTTATCTCAGGAAGATTTCCAACACAACCTGCTTTCATCCATAAGACCGGAAGTAATTGCTTAAATTGCATTCCTAAAGCTACGGCAGTTTTATCAAGAAAACCGAGCTTAAAAAATATAGCATTGGTCTTGAAGCCCTCCGCGGCAAGAGAATCATCAATTATATATTTTCCCTTCAACGGGTTTCCATTAATATCTTTTCCCAGAATCGAACAAACTGTTCGTGGCCAAGTTACATAGTGTGCAATTCCTTTGCTTTCCCATTCAGCATCTCTTGGTGTGAGTCCTTTTGCACGCATTTCTTTTGCTTCAGCATCAGATACCTCATTATTGGTTACCAAAACACACCGACGCTGTCCTCCGTCTGCAGCATTCAACAGATTAACTGCGTGAAGCGTTGTCCCTGACCCGGCAAAAAAATCCACAATAATAGCATTTGGTTTATTGGCGACAAAGAATCGTATCGTATCGTATGTTGAATATAACGATTTTGGAAATGTAAAGCGGCTATCTCCAAAAATATTCTTTAGCAGGCTGGTACCACCAATACTTGCATCATGTGACCCAATTCTCCATTGTGTCCCAGTCACCAAAGAACGGACTTCTGTATCGGAAATAATAGAGCCATCTTCTCTGTAACCACTGATTTCATAAGTACCGTTTTCGACTTTTTCGATTTCGCCTTTTTTGAGATAATAGATGGGGACGGTTCCTTTTGATAATCTCCCGAGCATAACATACCCTTTTGCTATAAGGTTTCGAAGATTCTCATTAGAAATTTGCCAATTGCCTTCTTTTCCGTCTTGCCTTAATGGCCAAACTGCAAAAGTACCTTCAGGAGCTTGAACCTCACTCCTGTTATTTCCATAGTAAGATTCTCCGACAGAGTGGATATGTTTCCCATCACTTGTTACGAAAATAGGATAAAATTGATTAACACTATCAGATCTCAGAAAATGAGATCCAGAACGAATCAACATTGACCAGCGCAAATGCGTAACCCGTTTGTCTTCATTTACATTAACTCGCCATTCATCGCTCAAGGGCAATCTACAGACAGAAGAGTCACCGAATTGAAGCACAAATATATACTCATCTACTCTTGCAAAACCATTTTCACGAGCGACTCCTCGAGAATTAGTTAATGCAGAAATCATCTGCATTCTTGCATTTGGAAAGAGTTCTTCCAGCAAACAGCCCAAATGCAGATATTCTTTTTCATCAATTGTGATGATTAATACAGAATCCTTGGGGTTGAGCAATCTCTTTGCAATATTAAGGCGCTTTTGCATCATTGACAGCCATTTGCTATGTCTGTATGTGTCAGCGCTATCTACATAATCATTGTTATATTTCCAATCCCGAGCACCAGTATTGTATGGTGGATCAATATAGATACAATCCACTTTTCCAGCATAAAGGTATTCCAACAGCTGGAGCGCATGATAATTATCTGCCTCAATCAAAGTATGCCAAAGATCACTGTCCGGAGCATTGCAGACAGCATCAATGGGCTTCAGATAGGGATATATCGGTTCCCCAAATTCGGCAATCGTGACAAGATCATCAACCGGGAACTCTACAGCTTCGGTTTCTCCGCGTTTG
>CACYDC010000260.1 GCA_902773025.1 uncultured Ruminococcus sp. | reverse complement strand
TGACAGCCATAACTGATGATGAAGGCATTGCCGTTAAACATTTTATAGACAGTATCTCCGTTATGAAATATAATTCTCTGAAAGGTAAAGTTATTGACATAGGTACGGGAGCCGGATTTCCCGGTATTCCTTTGAAGATAATATGTCCGCAAATTGATCTTACTCTGCTTGACAGTCTGAATAAAAGATTGGTATTTCTTGATCTCGTTTGTAAAGAGATCGGTATAGAGGCAGAACTTATTCATGGCAGGGCAGAGGATTTTTCATTGAAAACTGAATACAGGGAAAAGTTTGATTTTGCTTTATCAAGAGCAGTTGCTAATTTGCCTGCGCTTTGCGAATATTGTCTGCCGTATGTCAGGGTCGGAGGAAGGTTTATTTCTATGAAAGGACCGGATGGTCAGATCGAACTTGATGAGGCTGATAATGCAATAAAAATTCTTGGAGGTAAAACAGAAGCGGTTGATACATTTGATCTTCCTGATAACAGCAGAAGGACAATTATCAATATAAATAAGATCGCTCATACTCCGGTAAAATATCCCCGCAGAGGTCAGAAAATCAATAAGAATCCGCTTTGATAAAAAGGCATGGTGTAATTACAAAAATTATGCCATGCCACTTTTTTTAACATTAAAAGATAATTTTAGTTGGTTGTAAATAATTGTTGTCAATGATATAATTGAATCATCGAAGGAAACCTTAGAAAATTTACTATTACTGTTTATTAATGCTATAAAACAGGGGGGTATACATAATGAATGAAAAACTGAGGAATATGCGTATTTCGGCAAAATTAACGCAGGAACAGCTTGCTGAAAAAATGAACGTATCAAGACAATCAGTGGCAAAGTGGGAAAACGGCGAAAGTATACCGGATGTACTTAAATGCACCGAGCTTGCTAAAATACTGGGCTTTGAATTGGAGGATATAGCTTCTGCATTTAAAGATGATGATCAGATAGATCATCCGAAGAATAAGTATATGTTTGGTGTGACAAAAATCGTAAACAATAAAATAGAATTACCGGAAGAAACGCTTCGTGTTTTTGATCTGAAAAACGGTGATGATCTTGTTGTTCTTGGTGATACAACACAGGGAATAGCTTTAACAAAGAAAAAAGATTATGAACAGTTTTTGTCGCAGATAGTAAACTTTCCGGTATTAGGAGGAGATAATGATGAAAACGGCAATTAAGATAGATAACCTGACAAAAAAATTCGGCCCGAAAACAGCAGTCAACAAAGTAAGCTTTGAGATCTATGATGGTGAATTATTCGGATTGCTCGGTGTTAACGGAGCGGGCAAGACAACGACTATAAGGATGCTTACGGGTCTTTCGGCTGTGACCGACGGAGATGCAGAAATTTTCGGCCACAGTATAAAAAAGGATCTTCAGAAGGTAAAGCCTATTGTTAATGTTTCAACACAGGAAACTGCTGTTGCAGGTAATCTTACCGTGAAGGAAAACCTTGAGCTTATTGCAAATATATACGGTATGAAAAAAAATGAAATGGAAGAAAGTATTGAAAGTATTGTAAAATCCCTTGAATTGAATGAGGTCCTTTCTCAGAAAGCAAAGACTCTTTCAGGCGGCTGGCAAAGAAGATTAAGCATTGCAATGGCTCTTGTTACAAAACCGAAGGTTATTTTCCTTGATGAGCCTACGCTCGGTCTTGATGTTATAGCAAGACGGGAACTCTGGAATGTGGTTACATCATTAAAGGGAAAAATTACAATTATTCTTACAACACACTATCTTGAAGAGGCTGAAGCTCTCTGTGACAGGATCGCTGTTATGGCTAAGGGTAATATTATGGCGCTCGGTACTGCTGAGGAATTGAAAAAATCTGTAAACAAGACTAATATTGAGGATGCATTTATTGAAATCGTAGGAGGCGAAAAGAAATGAGGATAAGAGCTTTTTCATCAAGAAATATTAAGGAACTGCTTAGGGATCCTATCAGTTATATTTTTTGTCTGGGACTTCCGATCGTAATGCTTGTAGTAATGACGATTATCAACGAATCCATTCCTGATATGGAAGGTGCACCAAAGATATTTAAAATAGAATTGCTTACACCTGCTATGGCAATATTCGCATTGACATTTATTATGCTTTTTGCCTGCATACGCGTATCATCAGACAGATCTGATGCATTTCTTACAAGATTATATGCATCTCCGATGAAAAGCAGCGATTTTATTGTAGGCTATATGCTGCCGTTCGGTATCATAGCTCTGGCTCAGGTCGTGATCACTTATGTTTCAGGAGAGATCATTGCATTGGTCAAAGGTGATAGTCTTGATATTGTAAATATGCTTATTTCAATACCTTTTATTATTCCTTCAATGATCCTCTTTATTTCTTTGGGATTGATATTCGGCACACTGTTTAATGCAAAAGCAGCTCCCGGTGTGAATTCTGCTATTATTACAATGGCAGCTATACTCGGAGGTATGTGGATGGATATTGATACATTGGGCGGGTCATGGAAAACCGTTTGTTCATGCTTTCCTTTTTACCACAGCGTAAAATATGCAAGATATGCTTTTAACGGTAATTTTTCTGATCTGTGGGAATCATTCCTTATATGTTCGGCATTTGCGGCAGTGATCTTTATTGCTTCGATAACAATTTTTTCGTTAAAAGTCAAGTCTGATAAAAAGTAAAAACAGGTTGAAACTGTTGATAGGGTTTTCAACATCGATTAATTTTGGTGTTGAAAACTCTTTTTTCTTTTTATATCTTAAAATTTAAAAGATTGAAAAATATAAGTCTTTATCGGTAGTTTAATCTTATATAATTTAAAAAACAGGTTGAAAAACAAATCAACATTGCTGCGTTGAAATTGTTGAAAACTCGGTTTAAAAAATTTATTTTTGTATATGTTTGAGAGAATAAATAATAATTTAACTGCTGACAGTTTATGACAATTAATAAGAATCAGTCTTGTTATAATCATATCAGAAAGGGAGTGCAGTTATGCTCTTGAATATAGGTGTTAATAAAAAAATATGCGAAATTCCTATTGTTCAGATCAGACCGTGCAGAAATCAGATAAGAAAAAATTTCAGCCGTGACCAGATGAGAGAACTTGCGCTCAGCGTAAGACAAAACGGAATATTGCAGCCTGTTACAGTGAGAAGAATAAGCTCGACCGAATATGAACTTATTGCAGGAGAAAGAAGACTTCGTGCGGCTGCTATGTGCGGAAAAAAGAAAATTCCATGTATAGTCCTGAGCTGCGAAGATAAACAGGCCGGTATATATTCTGTTATTGAAAATATACAGCGGTGCCGTCTTGATATGTTTGAACAGGCGCGCGCTGTCGATAATGTTATAAAAAGCTGTAGATTATCAAGAACTGATACAGCAAGACTTCTGGGTAAAAAACAATCAGAATTGTCCGATATGTTAAGTCTGCTCAGATTAACAGATGAAGAAAAAGAAATAATATTAAAATATGAGCTTACTGAAAGACATGCCTATGAATTGCTGAGAATATCGGATACCGTTCTCAGAAAAACTGTGCTTTGCGAAATTATCGAGGAAGGATTGAATGTTTCTCAGACACGTGCTTATATTGACGAGGTAATTGCCCGTAAGCATGAAGAAAAAACTAAAAAACAAAAAAGACGTATTGTTATTAAGGATATCAGGATTTTTGAAAATACTATAAATAAGGCCGTTGATACTATGCGGTCATCCGGAATAGAAGCTGTATCTACCGAAACAGAAACTAATGAGTTTATAGAATATATTGTCCGGATACCTAAAGCTAATCCAAATGAGGATAAGAAAAAAACAAAGACAGCATAATATGTGTACAAGTGAAAAATCCTTTTCCCCAAAATATCAGCTGGGCCGGACGAGATTGTCCGGCCTTTGCTGTATATGTGTAAAATTATTTTAAGAAATTGCTTATATAGTGTTTCATTCCGGATAAATATTTGATATAATATAAATGCAGTGTTTCACATGAAACATTATTGAGTCATAGAAATGTCTGACTTGCTGAAAATAATGCTTTGAAAAACATAGTATAAATGCAAAGCTTTTAAGGAATCGTCATTGTTTCACATGAAACAATTTGTTGTTCCGCTTATCGTCTGAGTATTTCAGCATTATTATGGAGGAATGGAAATTGGGAAAAATTATAGCAGTAACAAATCAGAAGGGCGGGGTCGGAAAAACTACTACAGCTGTTAATGTCAGCGCAGGAATAGGTAAGCTTGGCAAAAAAACTTTGCTTGTCGATATCGATCCTCAGGGAAATGCGACAAGCGGTGTCGGTATAGATAAACGCTCAATAAGGAATTCATCATACAATATTATCATTGATGAAACAAAAGCAGAGGACGCAATTATACATACCGAATTTGAAAATCTTGATATCATTCCGGCAAGTATAGAATTGGCTGCGGCTGACCTTGAACTTGCTGATATTGAAAAAAGAGAGTCAAGACTGAAAAATTCATTAGCAATGATAAAGGGTGATTATGATTATATTTTTATAGATTGCCCACCTTCTCTGGGTCTTATAACAACTAATGCGCTTTGCGCCGCGGATACGGTGCTCGTGCCTATTCAGCCGGAGTATTATGCGCTTGAGGGTCTTTCTCAGCTTATGAACAGCGTGCGTATAGTGAAAAGAAGATATAACTCATATCTTGATATAGAAGGTGTTCTTCTGACAATGTATGACGGGAGACTTAATCTTACACAGCAGGTTGTTCAGGAGGTCAAGAAATTCTTTCCGCGTAAAGTGTTTTCTACTATCGTTCCGAGAGGTGTACGCTTATCTGAAGCACCGAGCTTCGGTATGCCTATCATGTATTTTGATAAACATAGCAAGGGAACATCTGCTTATATGGAACTAGCAGAGGAAATAGTTAAAAATAATAAATAATATGTATGTAATATAAAAAAGGAGGTATATTATGGCGCCAAAAAGAGGAGGCCTTGGTAAAGGCCTTGATCTTATATTTATGGAAAATGAAACCGATGACGGCAATACTGCCGTGACACTTAAAATAAGCGATATTGAACCTAACCGTTCACAGCCAAGACATGACTTCGATGAAGAAGCGCTTAGAGAGCTTGCGGATTCTATCGCTCAGCATGGTATACTTCAGCCGCTGCTTGTTCGTCCGCTTCCGGATGGAGGATATCAGCTTGTGGCAGGCGAAAGACGCTGGAGAGCAAGCCGTATGGCAGGCCTTACAGAGGTTCCGGTCTTGATAAGAGAAATGACGGACTCTGAAATGATGCAGATATCCATGATAGAAAATCTGCAAAGAGAAAACCTTACTCCTGTTGAAGAAGCTTTGGGATATAAGGTGCTGTCTGAGGAATATGGTCTGACACAGGATGAAATATCTAAATCTGTCGGAAAAAGTCGTCCCGTGATCGCTAATGCAATGCGTTTGCTGAAATTGCCGCAGACAGTATTGGATATGCTGTCAGACGGTAAAATTTCCTCCGGCCATGCACGAGCGTTGCTTGCGTTTGAGAATGAGGAGCTTTTGCTCAAAACAGCAGAACTGATCGTTTCAAATGATCTTACAGTGCGTGATGTTGAAAAGCTTGCAAAAAAGGCTAATGAAGAAAGTAAAACGGTGACTCCGCATGAACATAGCAGAAATTCCTTCTATGATGAGGTTGAACTGGCACTTAATGAACATCTTAGCCGTAAGGTTAAAGTCAGAAACGGTAAGGACGGTACAAGCGGTGTGCTTGAAGTAGAGTTCTACAGCGAGGAGGATCTAGCTTCTCTTGCCAGACTGTTTGATGTACAATAGGATTTTTTTCAGGCAATTTTTAATATGATAATAAAATATTATGGAATGTAACAAGGTTATGTGCTATAATGTTTTAAGAATAAATTTAAAAGGAGCAAAAAAAATGATAGACATTAAGCTTATCAGAGAAAACCCTGATTTGG
>CACYDC010000259.1 GCA_902773025.1 uncultured Ruminococcus sp. | reverse complement strand
GCGATCCACGCAATAGAGTTTGACTTGCCCGAACCAGCGCTGTGCTGAATCAGGTAGTTTTTGCCCGAACCGTTCTCCTTGACATCGGCAAGGACTTTCCGCACTACATCATACTGATGATAACGGGGAAACAGGAGCTTTTCTTTCAGCTTGCCTGTCTCCTCATCTTTTTCCTTGACATGGGAAACGAACCTGTAAAGAATATCCATGAGGGAATCACGCTGCAACACTTCTTCCCACAGGTAGTGCGTTGCATAGCCGTCGGGATAGTCGGGGTTGCCCGCGCCGCCGCTGACACCTGCGCCGTTTGAACCCTGATTGAACGGCATAAAATAGGTGTTTCCGTCTTTGAGCTGCGTAGTCATCCATGCTTCATAGAGGTCAACTGCAAAATATACGAGAAAACGGTGATCAAGGCGGAAACAGAACTCCTTGCTGCTGCGGTCGTTCTTGTACTGCCTGATCGCACACTGATAGTCCTGTCCGGTGAGCTGATTTTTCAGCTCTATCGAAACCACGGGGATACCGTTCACCGACAGCACCATGTCAATGGTATTGGTGTTGTGGGGGGAATAGCGGAACTGCCTTGTACAGCCGAGGATATTCGCTTCATAATGCTCCACATCAATATCATTGAGGGCGGTCTCGGG
Organism: uncultured Ruminococcus sp.; assembly: GCA_902773025.1. Classification (GTDB taxonomy): domain Bacteria; phylum Bacillota; class Clostridia; order Oscillospirales; family Acutalibacteraceae; genus UBA1213. The sequence continues at coordinate 2,242 of CACYDC010000259.1, read as the reverse complement.
CTTGAAATAGCAGACTTTCAGCTTGATGCCGAGATCTTCGATGCCGTGGCGGAGAACATAGATCAAGCCCTGTTCGCTGATGCACTTTTCAAGGCGGAAATAGAGCTTTTCCTGTGCGTTCTCTCCGTAGTATTTGAGGTATTTCGCCCACGCTTTCGGCTGTGTCTTTTCGATGAACTGACACAGCACGTCCATACAGATGCACTTGTCAACATCGAACTGACTGCTTTTCAGCGAAACATATCCGCCCTCATCGGAGAGGAAGAAAGTTTCGATATCCTGTTCAAAGCGCTTTTCTTTAGTCTCCATCTTGCTCCTCCTCGTCAAGTTTTTTATCTAAAGCTGACTTTGATATCGCTGCACCCTCCATCATTCTTATGAAAAAATTAGTAAAGTGGATAAACGCTTCTGCACATTCACAAAGTGCTTCGTTCACTTTTTCCAATGGATATTTTGAAATTTGAATGGAAATATCGTATTCGCCGCCGTTTAAAGCAGAAATGCTCTGGTAGAAGCTTTTCTCGGAGTAATGGATATAACCGCTTGTATTATCATACACATCTGCAAATCGGCTGTCGTATTGTGCCAAGCCATCTTTTAGAAGCTTGTCACTCATCTTCTGTCCGTTATTGTCACGCAGACTGCTTATTTTCCCACCGGAAATGACACAATTGATCAGAGCGTCCTGGTCATCAGCGATAGTAGACGCATACAGCCGCATACAATTGTCAAGCTGTAGTCTCAGCATAGAACCGGCACAAGTCAGATTCCTCTGCTTGATAAGAGCCATAAAACCTTGTGATAACTGAATACTTCTATTCAGCAGTGGACAGAGGAACAAATCATACTTAGTGAGAGTGCTACCGATAACATAACGAGAAAGCTCAATTGTTTGATCAATCTGCTTTTCAATAACGGCGCAGGCATCAGCTACTTTTTGTAAACACGATTCATTTGTCAATATAATCATACCTCCTTTTTGCCCGTGACATATTCGTATATCAGGGATTTTTTATACTGCTGTAACTTCTCGATCTTTTGCTGTTTGAGGGCAATGAGCTTGTCTATCTGGGAGCATTTGCGGTCGAGTTCAGCAATAATTGCTTTTTGTTCTGTTATATCAGGATAATAAACCATAAAACTTGAAAGCATACCCTGATTAAGATTTTTGATATTGAATCCTTTGCTTTCCTGATTTAATGCTTGTCTGAATCTGCTACTCCAAAAACAATAAAGTAAAAACTTGTTATCTATTAAATCTGTTCTATTATTTCTCATTCTAATGCAAAATCCGCTGAATGTCAGAGGATAAGAAATGCTATCCACTAAAACGCTTCTGCCAACAAGATCTTTGCTTCCATTTGATCTCACAAAAACAATGTCGCCATTATTTAAGAGCATATCTGGGGGTAAATTCCCATCAAATATTAAGTCAGAGTACATTCTTTCATCATCAATCACAAAATTATCTTTAAAATCTCCAACTCCGAGAAACTTCATAGTTGTATCTGTTATTGTACCATTATAGTTTAATCCGTTTTTGAAAGATGCAATATATCCCAGTTTACATTTGTCCCAGCTATCAAGCCCCTTTGTGACAGTCTCGGTGATAACGCTCTGCTTGTAGGCTTTCAGCTTTTCAATCTGCTGCTGTGCGTTGGAGATGAGAGCGTCTATCTGGGTGCATTTGCGGTCGAGAAAATGTGAAATAGCAATTTGTTCTTCATGAGAAGGAAATGCAACATATCTTTTGATAATGTTAGCAGATGAAAGACGAAGACGTATTTCAAGAATACCGTTCGCATAACGGCGTAATTCTTTCTGGAACTGTTCCATCTGAAATACATAGTTTAAATAACTCAACAATTCATTTTCTTTAGGCTTGAAAACATAATAAACAGGGCTTACACAACCAAAATAGCGACAAATCCCAACTGACCCTATTAGAATATTCATGCTATTTGCTACGATTGTATCTGGGTAAGCAAGTTTGTATTCATCATAATTCTCTTTTGCTTTATTACCTTGTTCGCCCTTGTCCTCATAAGGGATAACTCCGGCTTTATTAGTTAAAGATAAAACCTGTGTAGTCTTTATAGGACTGTTGGATTCTTTTATTTCATCTAAATGCCATTGTAATCGTTCAACAATCCACGTTTCAGGTATCTCCCCAATCCATTCAACTCCGCTATCTTTCATCTCACGCATTACCAAACAGCTCCTTCATCAGTGTTGTTTCTTC
>CACYDC010000258.1 GCA_902773025.1 uncultured Ruminococcus sp. | reverse complement strand
AGAGGCAGCACCTCGCAGGCTATCATTCCCGTTCCGACAACGCCTATCTTCATAGAATATGTCCTCTCTTTTTATCGTAACTAATAATGTTATATCATGCCCCCGAAAAAGACCATGCCGTAAACGGAAAATTATTATTTCCACAAGCGGTATAGTCTTTTCTGCCGAGTAAAGTATCATTTAAGCAGAAAATGTATTAAAAGGGGGATAATATAATGAAAAAGATTATTACTTTTATATGCGCAATTGCACTATTCGCTGCCATCGCTGATTTCAGCCGATTTTATAAACCGGATAACGAATATTTGCCGCAGTGTGATGAGCTTTATGAATTATCATTACAATAAATCTGATTCTGGGAACGTTTTTTCTATAAAGCGCTTATAGTGCTCAGCCGATTCTTTTTTATCCATTACCGTGGCCATATATAACGCCAATTTTACAGTCTCCTTTGCTTGATCCATATCGCCCGGAGAATTCTTTTTTACGAGCGACCACGCCTTATTATACAGCATTTTTTCTAATAAACTGCATCTACCCGTTTCCCTGGCTATTCTTATTCCGAGATTGCAGATTTCAACGCATTCTTCATACCTTCCGGCTAAACCAAGACACTTTGAGAGATTATACAGGATCAAGGGCTGTGTGCGTAATACTTCTTCCCTGTTGAGCATGCCGTTTTCATAGTGCTTTTTTATAAGAGACAGTATATGTATCGCCTTTTGATAATCTTGCATGGAATGATAGCATCCGGCAATATTGTTTAAAATTAATATCTCCTCGTAAGATAGAACTCTCGGAACATTTTCTTCGCTATAATTAGGACACGTCAGCCGTATTGCTTCTTCAAGGCGTAATAGACGATCCTGAACATTATATGACGTTGGTGAAGCTAAAATTTCATTGAGCAGCACAAACTGCCGCTCAAGATGGGATTCAGGATCCATCTTCTTTTTGTAGTTTTCAAGGAGCTTCTGCGCTTCTTCGAAGTGGGCTAAAATAATTGCCTGTCTGATTTTGAATTTCTGCTCATGAAGGAAAAGCGTGTGCTCATCAACATAGTTATATAGAATTGATTCAGAGAAGCCAAGGCGCTGAAGAAGCATTTCAAAGTGATTTTTTGTTGGCATCCGCTCACCGTTTTCAATGCGCGAGAGCGTAGGAACAGAGCATATGCCGTCTGACAGTTCCTCCTGTGTATAGCCAAGTTCTTCTCTGCGTTGTTTGATAATATATCCGAATTTGTAAATAGGCATTTTGTCCTCCAAGGTTCTCTGTACAAGTTGAGTATAGATGTAATGTTGCTTTATACATGGATTAATTGTTGGGCAAGTTATCTTTCTCTATATTATAAGCCATAATCTCAAAAAATTAAAGCATGCAAGTGCTTTTCACTAATTATTTTTCATGGAAGACAATAAATACATGACCTTTGTAGAACAATAAGTTATTGAACGCTGATGACGGTAAGAGATTCATAAAGATAGATCGAAAAAAATAAAAATAAGTATTCGTTTCAGTTTTTGCCTACAGTAACCTTTGTATACTGCTCACAGTGCGTAGACTTAAGACAAAGATCCATATCAGCGTAACATAAAAGGACCTTTGGCTAAAGTCGGAAAAGCACCGAGATTAATCAATAACCATATTATAAAATATTTAACTGTGCGCCAACAAAACAAATGTAAATATTTTGTAAAATACGAACAAATTGAGATAATAAACATTGAAACGGCACCAGTACGGTACCATCCATGGTGTAAACTATACGAGAATGGTCGTAGTAATCATAAGCATAGTTGATACAGAAATTATGATTCGGGGCGAGGATAAAAATTGACGAAAAAACAGTCATTATAGTATTCTTGCTTCAAAACAAGTTTTCGAAGTTTGCAAAAACATTATTACGATTGACCAACTATTAGTTGTTCCGTCAAATAACAGGAAAGGAGGAAAAACGGCATGCTGAAACGTATTGTAGAATGGCTTCTAGGCACGATTAGTCTTGGATTCTTTTCTTATTCGGTCGGTTGGACAGATAAAAAAGGTCGCACACACACTATCTAATAGCTAGGAGAATGGTGCAGGAAAACATAAACATAAAAAGTCTATGTTTTCCTGACTCATTAAGGTAGATATGTATAGAATTCAATTAAATAGAATTAAAAGAATCTTGCCGTATATAAGTGTGACAATGATAGGGGGGATATTATCACAGTTCCTCCCGTTTATATTTTTATATTTAGTTCCCAAGTTCGAAATGGAAGCTGTCGTTGTATTTTTATTCCTTGGTTTAGTCTGTTTGCCTTTCTTCCTTCTTCATTCCGTTTTTTGTTTACAGCGATCAGTCCTTGTGCAAGGAATAACAAAAAAAGCGTTGATTCGAATGACGTTCGAAATGCTTGCACTATTGTTATGCATCAAGTTACTCTTTCCTGCGATTAATAACAAGATGTTTGTATACTATGTTGCCGTGGGCGTGTGTGAGGAAACACTATTTCGAAACTTTCTGCTTAACTCAATGAGGGATGAGTATGGTGAGAAAAAAGCAACTATTTTATCCTCAATAATATTTGCGTTTTTATTGCACCTTAATAACCCCTTTTTTTCTAACCTATTGCTACGGTTTCCCTTGTCATTGTTATTGTCTTTGATAAGAAGAAAACTCGGATATGCAGAGGCGTGCACTTTTCATTCAGGATATAATATGATATGCGTTATTATAGCTTCTGTTCTAACACAGACATAGATTTCGGCTTACGAAAAGTGCATGTTACAAGGAGAAGTCATGAAAAAAACAATTATTGTTTGTCCAATATTATTTTTAATGATCTATGTATCATATTATTATGCGGAACAGGCACTAGTAGCGACACGGACATTGAAATTCATTATTCTTTTTTATGCGCTTCCTCTCGTGCTTTTTAGTGCGGCTGTATTATTATTGTTCACAGTTTTTAATAAACAGAGAAAGATATTAATTTCGACGGTATCGATTTCGTATTTCTTATACTTTTTCCTTTACTTACATCATGCTTGGGTATTTGACAAAATAAAAAATTCCGGGGGCGCTATTCTGTTGGAATTAAACATGGACGATTTACAAATATCCTTAGTAAGTCAGTTTTCAGCAATTGAACAAATAGTAACAGTAATACTGCTTGCTGCCTCTGTGCAGTTTATTCTTATTCATTACTATACAAGGAGAAAACTTAATGAACAAGAAAACGAAAAAGCTAATAAACAATAACAAGCGCTTTTTGTTTGTTCTTTCTTCCGTGCTGCCAGCCATTGGTCAAATGATAGCGGTTTCGGTTTTTTGGCTGCTGTTAGACACTTTGCAGAATGAGGCCTTTTTTCAACCCGTAACCTTGTTGGCGTTAACGCTTGTATATTTGTTCGTTCCGCTTGTGATTCAGATATTCGGTTTTTACGGCTCGCTGCCTTTTCGTGTTGATGCAATGAACAAGTTGCGTCATGAAGCCATTTTTCGGACGCTCTTTATTTCACCAAGCAGCTTCTATAGATTGCGTCCGACAAGCCGTTTGGCGATTCTGACTGATGATCTGGAAAGCTTTGAGGATCGTTTCTTTGCTTCTTCTGCGGCAATAATTAAGGGATTTGTAATTATTGTTATTACATTTAGTGCGCTTATCCTGATCGATAATGTCGTAATTGCCGCCGCGGTGACCATATATTTGTTGCTGTGTTATGCGGCAGTTGCAGGTATGCAGAAAAGAGTAATAACTCTGTCGGAAGAAGTGTCGGAGTTAAATGGTGAGCATACTGCTGCGCTTGAGAATCTTTTCTCGGGTTTTGAGGTGCTGCGTATTACCGGTTCATTTGAGAACTACGCAGAGAGTTATCGGCTACTATCGAGAAGGAGAGAGCGGAAACAGGAAAGAGCCCTGCGCCTTGTGTCATTGGAGAAAGGACTTCTTAAGCATCTCAACATTCTTTTTACGTTTTTAGCTTTATCCTATTTATCCGTGCGGACATTTAATGGGAGTCTCAGCGTTTCGACGGCAGGGATCACGGTAATGCTTATAAATCAGGCAACGCTGGCGCTGTCAGAGATTATATCCGCCCGAGGTACAAAGCTTGCTGCTCAGAGAGTGCTGGACCGTGGCTTTGATTTGCTGGATAATTCGACGTCGGAAACGATAAAAAAGGAAAATGAGTTTCGGCTTCAGAGAGATATTGAGCTAAAGAATGTTAACTTTAATTACGGAGACAGACAAATAATTAGGGAATGCTCGATGCGTTTTCCCGCGAAGGGAAAGTTCTGCATAGTCGGACGTTCGGGGTGCGGGAAAAGTACGTTGCTGCATCTGCTTTGCGGAATACAAACGCCTACGCTGGGTGAAATAACGTATGATGGGGTTGATATCAGCAGTATCCGAGAAAAAAACTTGGGACGTGGCGTCGGATTGATTACACAGGAGACCACCTTTTTTGACGATACGATTCGAAATAATCTTTCTTTGTACCGATCCATTAGTGATGATGAGATTTGGGAGACGTTGCGGCAGACAAGGATGGATCTTGTCGTTAAGGCGCTGCCGCTGGGGTTGGACACTGTACTATCAGAGAACGGCAACATGTTCTCTGCGGGAGAAAGACAAAGATTTGCAATAGCTCGCACTCTGCTTCGGAGGCCTGAATTGATCCTTGCCGACGAGATGACTTCAAATTTGCCTAAAGATGTCGGATGGAAGATTATGGATATTCTGCTCTCACTGCCCGCAACGGTGATCGTATCTGCGCATAGAGATTACGTGCGGAAGGGCGCCTTTGATAAGGTTTTTGACCTGCGGGGAGGATCGTTACGAGAAGTCGGCTGCAATGCCGATAAGATGTATGTGTGAGAGGAGCTGAAACACTATGCCAATCTTTCATGTTACAACAAGTACAACAGAAGATAGAGCGACGACCGATACGTGTGAACCCGAGAACAAAAAAGTTAAGAGTGGATTCAGTATAAAAGTGAACGGTCCCGGGTTTCAGAAGGACAAATGCAAGGCGTTCAAAAAAACGCGGCGTTCTGCTTCTGCCTTCCTTTTGCTAAGTGCGATTCCTTGCGCGATCCTTTCCATGTCTGAGGTAAAAATGCTTTCACAGATTGAAGAGATTACCGATGCTGCGGTTGCCGGCAAGGCGGAGGAAGCAACGCTTGCTTTTCATAGCGCTATTCCGTGGATTATTTTGGCCGCGATGTTTTTCGTGCTCTGCTCATTCATTCATGCTGCCTATGTTCGAATGTGCACTGAAAAACTAAAAATTGAACTATTAGAAGGCTTCCGAAGTATGTTCCCAAGAGATTTTTTGCGGCATGAAGTGTCTGAATACATTGCTGGAATGTCGGGATTGGTATATCAGGCGGAAGATTATTATTTTGATGCCAGGTATAATATTATGCGTGGCATGATTGAGTTTTCTGCAGGAATAGTTCTTGCGGTAATAGTTGAGTGGAAGTTGTTGCTTCTTAGCTTAATTATTATTGCTATTCTGTTTGTCGCAATACAGTTAGTGGTTGTCAAGCATCAGTCGATTCTGAGTGATTTTATAGAAGAGCGAGCGAACTACACGTCTCGTATCCGTGAGCTGCTTGAGTCATATCTTTTGATATGGCAGAACAATTTACAGGAAAAAATGATCGACCGCTTTGATAAAAGCGCTGAGTTGCTTCAGGAAAGGCGGGTTAAGCAGGACAAGCTGCTGTTTCGCGTGGGAATATTTACGTCTTTGTTTGCCAGTGCGGTATTGTTTTCGTTTGTTCTTTATGCGT
>CACYDC010000257.1 GCA_902773025.1 uncultured Ruminococcus sp. | reverse complement strand
TTCTGCCCGTCAGGACGGTTATATTTATCTATGCACTCCTTATCTTCAAGTGCAACATCACAGTCTGCCATTGAAAACCATGCAAGAAGCTTCGGGCTTTGTACAGTAGAAATAGTATTGATAATAATTGTTATCATCAAAATGCCGACTATAAAGGTAACTGTCATCACTGCAAAATGTCTGAAACCGCTGAGGATATCATTGACTGCCATGAAAAATACAGGTCTTGAATGACTTTTTGAAAGACTGAGCAGACCTTTTTTCTTATAGCGTTTTCCACTTTCACCATTTCGGATAGCGTCAACAGGAGTGAATTTTTTTACCTTTCGGGTGCTTATGCGGCAGAATAATGCAATAATAAGAACAACCGCCGCCGAACATATCAGATTGACAAAAATGTCGTTTCCGTCACCTGCTACTATGTTATTAGCGGACTGGGCTTTCATCATATCTCCGAAAGGGATACCTGCAAAGAATCCTATAACTGCACCTGCAATTGCCATTGCAAGATACTTTACCATATACAAATTTTGTATCTTGCTGTTTCTGATGCCGATAGCCTTCATTACACCTATCTCACGGTATTCCTCACTTATAGTGAAGCCGATAGTGAATTTCAGCAGAACCAGCGAAATGATGATAAGACAGATACTGACGATCAGGAAAATACCGGCGGTTATCATATCCATGATATATGTAATCTTTATGACATCCCTTGTACCTGTGAAGGCAATTCCGCTGATCCCGCTGACGACATTTTCAACCTTGGCGATATCCGTTGTCGATATATTCAGGATAACACCCTTATACATATCATATTTTTCGTCTTTGCTGCTCTGAACAAATTTGTCAAATTCATTATGACTGATGATAAACCGTGGCGTGCCCATCATTTCGGAGCCAAACAGAACATCCAGCACAGTCCCTTTTACCTTGAATTTTCCGGTATATCCGCCGGAGGTTATTTCTATTTCTGCGCCCATGGGTATATGATTCTTTTCAAGAAAGCTGTTTTTTACATAGATTTCGCCGTCATTTACATGAGTAAGCTCATTTTTATTTGTGTCGAAAATCTTAATGCTGATATCGTCAACATTGTTAAGCACGCCGTTCGAGGAGATCTCAGCTAATTTGCCGTTATATCTGATGGAATTTTCATTGATATAAAAGAACCTTTCACTCTTGATCGAGCTTACGCAGTCGAGAAACTCCAGTTTTTTCAGTGCTTCCTCACCGGATTTTTCACCAAGGGTTGCAGCAAAGTAATCCTCCGCTCCTGACAGATCAAGAAATCTGTCTGTTGCCGACATAACTGACATCATGGTATTGACGCTTGACGATACAAACATGACAGACAGAATCATGAATATCAGAAGAATGGTATTCATGGTTTTCTTTCTTTTCAGGTCGCGCTTTAATATACCGAGATACATATTTTTTTCCTCCTGTGTTTTACTGTAATTGTATTATAATAGAAAAAATATTAAAAAATCATTAAATCGTTATTGGACAATAACGACGAAATCATCATGTTTTCTATGTTTATTATTACTCCAAAACCGACAAAAACTGAGGGACATAATACTGAGAATATTAAACTAAAAAAATAATAATGGTTGTGTATGCGAAAGTTTTCTGATATAATAAGGTTCAAATCTAACAGTACATCGATAGTTATGAGTTCGGTATTCATTTACATCATGTGACGTTAACTTAAAACTACTGATTATTTATACAACGTAAAAAAAAGATATATCTATGATAATATGTATTATCAGCAAATATAAGGAGCTAAAAGTATGATTGAAACAATGAATGTTAATTCGAAAGAATACAGAATAAAAAAATTACTCGGACACGGAAAAGGCGGATATTCCTATCTTGCGGAGTATAACGGAAAATTATTGGTTCTTAAGCAAATTCATCACGAACCATGTGATTATTATAATTTTGGAAATAAGATAGAAGCCGAACTTCATGATTATGAGCGTCTGAAAAATGCCGGTATAAGAATTCCGGCAATGATAGATATAGACATTGAAGCCGAACGAATAGTCAAGGAATATATTGAAGGAAAAACTATATTTGATATGGTAAGGGATAACGAAAACGTATCTGAATATGTTGAACAGGTAAGAGAAATGGCTGTACTTGCAAAAAATGCAGATATGAATATTGACTATTTTCCGACAAATTTTGTAGTTCAGAACGGTCTTATCTACTATGTTGATTACGAATGTAATGATTATATGGACGAGTGGAACTTTGAAAACTGGGGGATAAAATACTGGTCAAGAACCATGGAATTCGAAGAATACTTACATGAACACAACGGATCATAACTGATTAAGTTTGTAGGTGATAAAATGGATTATAGGTTTTTTTTACAAGCAATTTTAAAATTTATGTCCGGACTATTGATTGTAGGGGCGCTTTTGTTTTTTCCGGCAGGGACATTTGCATATTGGCAGGCCTGGATGTTGATAGGTATATTATTTGTGCCAATGTTTTGCGTAGGAATTGTGATGATGATAAAAAAACCGGAGCTTCTAAAAAAACGTCTGAACGCAAAGGAAGAACAGTCAGAACAGAAAACGGTGATTCTATTGAGTGCACTGATGTTTTTGGCAGCTTTTGTTGTGGCAGGTTTAAACTTCCGGTTCGGTTGGGTCGTACTGCCAACATGGGTGAGTATAGTCGGAGCTGTAATTTTTCTGATTTCCTATGTTTTATATGCGGAAGTTCTTCGTGAGAATGTTTATTTGTCACGCACTGTAGAGATACAGGAGGATCAGAAAGTAATTGATACAGGACTTTACGGAGTTGTACGCCATCCGATGTATCTGAGTACGATGTTTTTATTTTTGAGTATGCCAATCGTGCTGGGATCGGTATTTTCCTTAGGAATTATGCTTTTATATATTCCTGTCATAGCATTGAGGATACGAAATGAGGAAAAGGTCCTTGAAGACGGACTTGACGGATACAGCGAATATAAACAGCGTGTCAGATACAAAGTGATCCCATTTATCTGGTAACGAAAAAATGATCAGATCATTTAACATAAATGTTTTGGATAAGCAAACAATAAAATAATCTGTAATATCGTAAATATATTAAGTTTCGCTGATTGAATTTTGTATGAATTTATATTATAATAAAAAAAGAGGTGGATAATGATGAATTTTATGTCAAAGCTTGGTGCAAGTATTATGACAAGCGATATATATATATTGTTGACTGCTATAGTTGCCGCTGTGGTAATGATAGTAGTTTTGTGTGCAAACAAAATGGTAAATAAAGAATTTGCGCTGTGGAAAAAGGAAAAGTATTACTCTGCTCATATTTACAGATGTCTGACAGTCGGATATACTATGTTTGTAACTCTGATATCTATTTTTCCTTTGCTTGGTATGTTTGGAACAGTTACTGCACTGCTCGGACTTGATCTATCCGGTACTGCTTCGGAAAGTGCAAAGCTGAGTTTTTTTAATGCATTGACATCAACGACCTGGGGCATTATATTTTCTGTTTTCTTCAAAATAATAAATGCATTGTTTGCTTCATCAGTAGAAAACAATATCAAGCTCGTAACAGATCTTATTAACAGCAATCGTGAACAGATCTCGTCAGTACCTCCTGTAAGGGAAAAGAAAGCTCCTGTGCAAAATCGTTCCGCTGAACAAAAAAGACTTAACAGCGGAATTAATCAGTCATCGGCTCAGAAACATCCGGGAAATAATGAAAACAACAGGGTGATGAAATGAAAATAAGAGAAATTATACTGGATTTCACATCACTGCTTGATATAATAATGATAATTCTGTTCTTTTTTATACTGTTCAGTAACCTCGAAACACAGACAGCAATAGACACTGCTGAACAGAAGCAAAAGGAATACAGTGAATTAGCAGAGGAAACCAAAAAAGAACAAAGTGAATGGCGTGAACAGGCAGATAAGGAATGGAGCCGTATTCAGACAATTGATAAAAATGCGGTTGAAAATCAAAAAGCCTTGCTTGAATTTGATAATGGCGAAGTGATATCAATGAATCTTCCTGATATAGAATCAGGAGATGATTTCACACTTAGTGTTACTGCGAATAACAAGAGGGTAGCAAAAATTAAATGGACAGATGAAGAAAACTTCAGGAAAGAGTTAACTGAAATATTTAAGAATTGCGGTCTTGATTCAAATAAGGTTATAATAAGCGCGCTTACTTATGACGGATATTCTTTAGGTACTGGCAAGGCAGTTCCGAGGATAGAAGATGCTGTCAAAGAAATACAGGATGAATATGATAACCTGTATTTCACGACAATAAATACATCAAGATGAGGGATTGAAAATGAAAAAAATTGTTGCAATTTTTACGGTATTAGTAGTAGCGATCGTATCAACATTCTTACTGATGGGAGGCTGTGAAAAGCTTGGCGGATCAGGCGGCGATGGTAATGGCGGATCCGGCAGTGGAGAAGGCTCAGGCGGAGGTACAACGTCATCTGCATCGGCTGAAGGTTCTGCTGATGTACAAAAGGAATCTTCTGTTGAAGAGTCAGAACAGTCAAAGATTCAGGAAATTGAAATAACTGTTTCAGGTAGAGATTATCTGTATCAGAATAATAAAATTGATCTTGAGGATCTGATGAAAGAGCTCGTAAAGCTTGGAAAAGATACACAGATCAATATAAAAGCCGATGATACCGCAGCAATAAATACTATTGATGATCTTACAGACAGACTTGATGAAGAAGGCTTTAAGAATTATACAAAGAAAACTGAATAAAATAAACTCCGCTGAATACTTGATAGGGTAAACAGCGGAGAATTTTTATTGTGTCGATCAAATCATAGAAGAAAGACTCTTATTTATTTCATCAAGGAAGGTTTCACTGTCAACCTTTGTCTTGTTTTCAAGTGTTGAAAGCAGATAAAGGTCACCGGTCATAATACCGTCCTCAATTGTATCAATGGTAGCTTTTTCAAGCTTGTCAGCAAATGCGCTGAGTTCTGTATTGCTGTCAAGCTCACCTCTTTTGCGGAGCGCGCCTGACCATGCGAACAATGTTGCGACAGAGTTTGTTGATGTAGGTTCTCCTTTAAGATATTTGTAATAGTGACGCTGAACAGTTCCGTGAGCAGCCTCATATTCATAAATACCATCTGGAGAAACCAGTACGGATGTCATCATAGCAAGCGAACCAAAGGCTGTAGCAACCATATCTGACATTACATCACCGTCATAATTCTTACATGCCCATATATATCCGCCTTCACTGCGCACTACTCTTGCTACAGCATCATCAATAAGGGTGTAGAAATATGTAATGCCGGCCTTTTCAAATTTGTTTTTGTACTCGTTTTCAAATATTTCGTTGAAAATATCCTTGAAGCGATGATCATATTTTTTTGAAATAGTGTCTTTAGTAGCAAACCAGAGATCTTGTTTCTTATCCAGCGCAAAATTAAAACAAGCCCTTGCGAAGCTTCCAATGCTTTTGTCAACATTATGCAGACCTTGTATAATGCCGTCTGTACCCTTGAATTCGTGGATAAGCTGTCTTGTTTCATTGCCGTCCTTGTCAGTTACGATAAGCTCAGCCTTGCTTCCTTCTGCAACAACCATTTCGGAATTTTTATAAACATCACCATAAGCGTGACGGGCAATAGTTATCGGTTTTTTCCATGTTGAGATATAAGGTGTGATACCCTTTACAAGAATAGGTGTTCTGAAAACCGTACCGTCAAGAATTGCACGGATCGTACCGTTTGGTGACTTCCACATCTGTGTCAGGTTATATTCTTTAACACGTTCAGCATTAGGAGTAATTGTTGCGCATTTTACTGCAACACCGTATTTTTTTGTAGCCTCTGCGCTGTCAATTGTAACCTGATCCTTAGTTTTTTCTCTGTTTTCAAGTCCCAGATCGTAATATTCGCTTTTGAGATCAATATAGGGAAGTATCAGCTTATCTTTGATCATTTTCCAGAGAACTCTGGTCATTTCGTCGCCGTCCATTTCGACAAGCGGAGTTGTCATCTGTATCTTTGACATTTTTAAAACATCCTTTCTGTGTCAGATAAGGCTATCTGAAATCAGCCGTTATTACGTGTGAAATCAAGCAGACCGCCTGCAAGAATAATATCTCTTGTTCTTTCTGAAAGCTCGCAAAGAACATGAATTTCCTTGCCGTTAGTTTTATTGATGAGTGTAAGCTGTTCTTTGCGTTCAGAAATAAGCTTACGCACATCCGGAAGAGAAAGCTCATCGCCTTCACTGATACTGTCATAATCTGCTTCGTCAACAAATGTAAGCGGAAGAATACCTGCATTGATAAGATTCGCTCTGTGGATTCTTGCAAAAGATTTTACTAGAACAGCCTTCACGCCCAGATAAAGCGGAGCAAGCGCTGCATGTTCACGGGAACTGCCCTGTCCATAGTTTACACCGCCGACAATAATACTTGCGCCAAGCTTTTTCGCTCTTTCCGGAAAGTCCTTGTCACATACTGTAAAGCAATGCTGTGATATTGCTGGAATATTTGAGCGCAGCGGAAGAATCTTTGCACCGGCGGGCATTATGTGATCGGTCGTAATATTATCTCCTACCTTGAGTGAGCAAGGAACGTCGATGGTTTCAGCAAGCGGAGCTGTTGCAGGATAAGGTTTGATGTTGGGGCCTCTGAGTACTTCAATACCGTCCATTTCCTCAACAGGAGCAGGAGCGATGACCATATTGTCATTAAAATCGAATTTTTCCGGAAGGGGAATATTCACAGCTTCGCCAAGTGTTCTCGGATCGGTAAATACTCCGGTCAAAGCAGATGCAGCAGCTGTTTCGGGGCTTACAAGATAGATCTGTCCGTCCTTGGTACCGCTGCGGCCCTCGAAGTTACGGTTAAAAGTTCTTAAAGAAATACCTTTACTGTTAGGTGACTGACCCATTCCGATACATGGGCCGCACGCACACTCAAGAATTCTTGCGCCGGCTTCTATGATGTAAGCGAGAGCGCCGTTTCTTGCGAGCATATTATAAACCTGCTTAGAACCCGGAGCGATGGCAAGACTTACATTAGGAGCGACAGTTTTACCCTTCAGGATAGCGGCTACTCTCATGAGATCAAGGTAAGATGAATTTGTGCATGATCCGATACAAACCTGATCTACCTGCTGAGGACCGATTTCCTCAATCGTTTTGATATTATCCGGGCTGTGCGGACAAGCAGCCATAGGAACGAGAGATGAAAGGTTGATATTGATAACCTCATCATAAACAGCGTCTTCATCTGCAGAAAGCTCTGTCCAGTCTTCTTCTCTGCCTTGAGCCTTGAGGAAAGTCTTAGTTATTTCATCTGACGGAAAAACGGAGGTAGTAGCACCGAGTTCTGCACCCATGTTAGTAATGGTTGCTCTTTCAGGAACCGTAAGAGTTTTAACACCCTCTCCGCCGTATTCTATAATTTTACCTACACCGCCCTTAACGGACATAATACGCAGAACTTCAAGTATAATATCCTTTGCAGAAACCCAAGGCTGAAGCTTGCCTGATAGGTTGATGCGAACCATTTTAGGCATTGATATGTAGTATGCGCCGCCGCCCATAGCAACAGCGACATCAAGTCCGCCTGCGCCAATTGCGAGCATACCGATACCGCCGCCTGTAGGCGTATGGCTGTCGGAACCGATAAGTGTTTTTCCAGGTTTGCCGAAGCGTTCAAGATGAACCTGATGGCAAATTCCGTTACCAGGTCTTGAAAAGTATATACCGTGTTTTTTGCACACAGACTGGATAAAACGATGGTCATCGGCATTTTCAAAGCCTGTCTGAAGTGTATTATGATCAATATAGGCAACACTTTTTTCTGTTTTAACTCTTGGAACCCCGATCGCCTCGAATTCGAGATAAGCCATTGTACCCGTTGCATCCTGTGTAAGAGTCTGGTCGATTTTAAGACCGACCTCGCAGCCCGGTGTCATCTCACCGCTAAGCAGGTGAGCCTTAATGATTTTCTGAGCAATAGTAAAACCCATTGTCCTTCCTCCTTAATAGTCATTAAAGTATAATTCCATATTTATTATACATATATATTATGCTTCAAAATGCATAATTTGTCAATGCTTTTTCTGTTTAGACCGTTGTGTGCCGCCGGTGTCGTGTTCGGCCCGGTGCCCGGGCAGTCATGTTCGCGATCCCGTTCGATTCGCTCACTGTGTGGTAAGCGTAATTAAGTTGCTCCCGCGGTGCTGAGTTAACTGCGTAATAACATTTTACCACATTACTGAAAACTTAAGAATTAAGATTTAAAAATGAATAATCCAAAGCAAAAATCCTGCCACTTTCGTGTCAGGATTTTTGCTTTGGTGGGGGAGGGCGGATTCGAACCACCGAAGCCGAAGCA
>CACYDC010000256.1 GCA_902773025.1 uncultured Ruminococcus sp. | reverse complement strand
TGCAACGTCAGTTTTAAGCCCGGCAACATCAGTCTTAAGATTTGCAACGTCAGTTTTAAGCTCTGCAACGTCAGCTTTTAATCCGGAAATGTCTTCGCGCATTTCGCGGATTTCTTTTTTTACCGGTATCAGTTCTTCTTTTACAGTTTCAGACACAATTCCCTTTATAGCTAAAAGCAATTCATTATTATCCACTTTCCGACCTCCTTGCTTTTAAGTTTCCCTCCGTCAATTCTACCATTAATGATCGTAAAAAACAAGAGTAAAA
The DNA here is from genome assembly GCA_902773025.1 of uncultured Ruminococcus sp. Lineage (GTDB taxonomy): Bacteria > Bacillota > Clostridia > Oscillospirales > Acutalibacteraceae > UBA1213. Next base: position 4,384 of record CACYDC010000256.1, on the reverse strand, counting down.
ATAAACAATTCTGTCGGATCGCGTCGTTATTTAAGAGATCATTATGAATTCTTTGCCGAACCTGCCGCAGCATTAAGTACAGCAGATGCGACCGGTATAGCCACCTGATAACCTGAATTTCCATATTCTACAATAACAGCAAATGCCAAAGGACAATCTTCATCTGTCGTAAATCCTGTTACCCAGGCATGCGCAAGCCCTTCGTCATTGACCTCTGCTGTGCCGGTTTTTGCGCATACATCAAGCTCGGAAGAAAAATAGGCCTTTCCATAATAATTTGCAACCGTATAATCCATTATTTCCTTCAGCTGGTTCGCTGTTTCTTCGGCCATCATTCTTTTTGGCGCGGAATTATCATCATTGGCTGATTTGTCTGTAAGTGCTCCGTCAATTTTTTTGATTAGCTTAGGAGTGACAGATATTCCTCCGTTTGCTATTGCCGATGATCTTATCGCCATATTTATCGGAGATTCAAGGACAGTGTATTGTCCGACTCCTGACCATCCGAGGTTATTTTCATCTGCTTCTGATACATCGTATGTGCTTTTTATTGTTTGTATTCCATCGAATTTCCAATATGTATTGAATCCACAAGCTTCAGCCTCTTTCGTCATCGGATCCTTTCCGAGTTCAACACTGAGTGTGGCAAAATATGCATTACATGATTCTTTCATCGCGTCCTTCATATCAACATGTCCGCTGACAGAGTAGCAATTTATCGGTTTTCCGCCGATTTCAACACTTCCGTTGCAATCATATTCTCTGTTTACGGCATTTCTGTCTTTCTCCAGTGCGGCGGCGGCCGTTATCAGCTTAAAGGTAGAACCGGGCGGATATGAAGCTGATATTGCCCGGTTCAGATATGCACCGTCGTATTTTTCATTTGTTTCTATATCTTCGGGTTTATTCTCCGGGTCGTAAGCGGGTGTGCTAGCAAGGCAGAGTATCTCGCCGGTTTTATAGTTATATACCACGACCGCGCCTTTATTATCTCCTAAAGCGCGATATGCTGCTCTTTGAATTTCGCTGTCGATCGTAAGCTGTATATCGCCGCCTTTTTTGAATCTGTCTGGTAATCCAAGTCCGAATGTGAAATCATAACCGGAAAGCTCTGAACGATATAATGTTTGTACCGCAGTTGAAATATTAACGCTGTCATCCCCTACAACATGGACACACGCGCAGCGGATTTCTTCGTTCTCATTATAATGCCTTTTTCCGTCCTTGCTTTTAGCAAGGATCACTCCGTTGCGGTCTGTAATTTTTCCTGCATATTCAAGTCCCGTGCTGTCTGACAGATGTCCGTTATACGGCATTGATACCCATTGCGCTGAGTGAATTATCAGATTAACCATAAAATATGCAAGTCCTGCAAAAAAAGCAAGCGTCAGCAAAAGCACAGGAAACGAGCGTGATCTTGTATTCCTCATTGCTAATATCCTCCTCAGACTTCTACATAATCTTCTGATGTGTAAGTCATTATTTTTTCTTTTTTAGCGGATTTTTTTCTGCTTTTAGGAATATGTCTTGCGTATGTTCTTTCATCAGCCGCTTTAATAAACGAGATAAGCCCCCAGCACGCTGTCATACTTGTGCCTCCGTAGCTTACAAATGGTAATGTGACACCGGTCAGCGGCAATATGTCAGTAACGCCGAAAATGTTCAGCGCGGACTGAAACACTAACATTCCCCCGGCAGTACAAGCTGCAATAGAATAGAATGTAGATCGGCTGCGGGTTGTTACGCTTCTTGAATAGATCATCATTCCGCCTATTACAACGGCGCAAAGCAGCGCCATAATACAGCCGAGTTCTTCGCACATCAGACAAAACACAAGGTCATTTTCAGAAGCAAACAGATATTGCAGATATCCGTCAGAAAGCCCCACGCCGAAAAGTCCGCCGCTTGCGCTGTAGATCAGTGAGCGGACCTGCTGATAACCTGTGCCGTCCGCAAAATCCCAGACATGCCCCCACACGGCAAACCTGTCTGCAATATAAGGCTTTACAGAAAGCATTACCAATACTCCAAGGACTGCGGCGGTTATTGCAAGTATTACGGTTTTGATATCTCCGGAACGCATAAAAGCAATGATAAGGAATGTGACAAAAAATATAACAGCCGTACCAAAATCGCTCATAAGCACGAGCATTCCGATACTGATTCCAGACACTGCGATAAATGCAGCAAGGCTTTTCTTAGTTTGTAATATATCGAGTGTCGCGGCTCCGACAAATATGTATGCAATTTTTGCGAACTCAGAAGGCTGGACGGAAAGAGGTCCGATTATTATCCAGTTTTTAGCGCCGTGTACTGATCTTCCGAGCACAAGAGTAGAACCGAGTAAAATAATTGTCAGAATAGAGATCGCTATATTCCATTTCATAACTCTGTCAGGTATTTCAATGAACCAAAGCATAAACAGGTAAACAAATATTCCCAAAGCAACAGCGCCAAGCTGTGCGAATGCTTGTTTAGTATTATGTGATGCGGCAAGAACAATGCCTGTACCAGATAGAAGCAGCGCCAGAGATTCAAGTTCAAAATTCAATCTCTTAAATGCAATTCTTGAAATAAAATAGAAAATCCACATCAGACAAATAAAAGCAGCTGCCGGAATAAGTACGTCTGCGTTTTTCATATTAAGTACTCCCTGCAGAGCCAGCAGTGATTCATACAATGAAATGCAGGAAAGAATAAGTCCCTGAGGAAAATGTTTTTTTTCTTTTGTTTGAGGTTTTGCGCCGACATCGGCTGATCTTCGCAGTATCAGATTAGTTGTTCCAAGTATAATAATGTCGCCTATTACGACGGGAGTTCTGCCGTTTGTTTTTTCGCCGTTTACAAAAACACCTGATTTGGACCCTGTATCAGTTATAAACCAACCGTCATTTCTTCTCAAAAGGACGGCGTGATCTCTTGATACAGTAGGATCGCTTATTCTTATATCCGAGCTTCTGCTTCGGCCAATTGAATTCTCCCAATATAAAACGGGGTAGTCTTTTTCGTCATTTGTACTTTCAAGAACGATCAGAGCGTGTTCTTCTCTTTTTCCTCCTTTTAGAGAAATAAAGCACATCACGATGACCAGTAACGCAAGCACCGGTTCAGCTAATCTGATTCCAAATGATGCCAATACCATGATTTCTCCCATTTGAAAACCACCTTTTTCAGAAGTATATGTCAACGATAACACAAACACCTGTTTATGTCAAGAAGGTGCCAACGTGCCTTTGTTGCCTTTGTTGGGACTCCGTCCCAAACCCTGCCGGAGGAAACCTTTTTTTAAAAAAAAGGTTATCCCCCGGACCCCTTTCCAAAAAAACTTGGGTTTATTCTATTAAAAAGGGACAATATTTTGAAAATTGATTTCAGTGGGCGTGCTGTCAGTGTTGTGGTCGCGATTCCGTTCGCTGTGCTCACTGTGTGATAAACGTAATTAATACTGTTATCACATAAAAAGAAGACAAAAGTACAAAGTTTAGCTACGCTTTATCGTTCCTGAGTACGTAGTAATCATTTTACATAGGACTTATTATTTCATCTGTCATTTGTTCTACCGAGAAGATAATCAGTTGAAACATTGTATAAATCAGCAAGTTTTAAAAGGTGCTCAACCGGAATGGTTTGAAAACCTCGTTCATACCGTGAATAAACTGTCTGAGCTATCCCAAGATATTCTGCTACATCTTTTTGTTTAAGATCATGATCTTCTCTCATATCGCGGATATGTTTAAAATACATAATAAATCATCCTAAGTACTTTAATGTACTATTGACTTTAGCATGATTATGTAGTAAGATTAAACTATAGTACTAATAAGTGCTATAGTTGTTGAAAATAAATTGTATTTCTTGAAAAATAGGAGGAGATAATTGTGGATAATGTTTACTGCACGAAATGTGGTATATTAAACGATGGTACGTTAAATTATTGTTACAATTGTGGTGCGTAATTACAGAGGATGTTAACAATTGATCAAGAAAAAACAATAGTTATAATTTCAGTTCCGATGAAAAATATAATTTTAATTTATCCTATAATACAGATATTATACAGATATTGTAAGTAGAAGGGAGTATTTTAGAAAATTCTGTTCCGAAGAATCAAAAAAGAGATCTACAAAAATTATGGTACTGTTTATAATTTCAATTGTAGCTACGGTATATCTATATTTACATCAGTAAGTTTATTAATACAAAATGATTATTTTAGTATGTCTTCAGGGGAAGATATTACAAAAAGGATGGCCACTGAAACGACGCAATTTATTTATATTATTTTATTCTATATGATATTTTATTTGATTTTACTTATATGCCTGTATTTGTCCCATTACCTTGTTTTTAGAATGCTGACAATTATTTTTTCCCTGTCTACATT
>CACYDC010000255.1 GCA_902773025.1 uncultured Ruminococcus sp. | reverse complement strand
AGTATCGCATAATAACCTTATTGTCATGAGATTGAAACTTTTGTGTTTTGTCACGATATATATATAATTACCTTCTAAAATATCGGGTGCAGGGAGGTTTCTCCCTGCCGAGGGTCCGGGGCGAGCAGCCCCGGCAGGGTTTGGGACGGAGTCCCAACAAAAGCACGCCGGATCGGAGGAAAAAATGAAAAAAACAGTATTGCTTTACAATTTTGAGGATAATGAAAAAGCAGCGGCAAAAAGAGCTTTGCTTCCGCTGCATACCGCTGTTAAAGAAGTAACAGATGAAGAAATGTATCTTCCTGTCGGCTTCCTTGCAGGTATGATAAAGGATAATGATAAAAGAGATTTCCACGCAGAAAAATCCGGAAGGCTTGTCGTTATGGGCGGTTTTTCAGGCAGCGATATCGACAGACTTCTTGCAGCTATGCGTAAAGCAGGCTTCGGACGGGATGTGCTCAAGGCTGTTATCACACCTACAAATGCCGTTTGGTGCGGACCGGAGCTTTACAGCGAAATATATAAGGAACATCGGCAGATGGGCGGTAAATAATGTATTATACATATATTCTTCTGTGCCGCGACGGCAGCCTGTATACCGGTATAGCTGCGGATATTGATAAACGTATGAAGGAGCATTTTACCGGCAGCATAAGGGCTGCAAAATATACACGCTCTCATCCGCCGAAGGCTCTTGCGGCAGTCTGGCAAAGTGATGACAAGTCTGCGGCAAGCAGTCTGGAATACAGAATAAAACAACTGCCGAGAATCGAAAAACTCAGACTTATAGATTCTGATGATATGAATGTTTTTTCCGGACTTGTTGATCGGGAAAGATATCTCAGAGAGGATATCAGTAAGTTCGGAAAGTGGGATAAATTTGACGCAGATAAATGAAATACTCAAAAATTATTACGGCTATGACAGCTTTCGTCCGGGTCAGAAGGAAATTATCTATAACATAATGCGCGGCCGCGATGTCTGCGCGATAATGCCTACGGGCGCCGGAAAATCATTATGCTATCAGATACCGGCAATCGCAATGAAGGGTATAACTCTTGTCATTTCTCCTCTGATATCGCTTATGCAGGATCAGGTCAGAATACTGAAATCTGTCGGCGTTCCGGCTGCCTATATCAACAGCTCTCTTACTCCCCGGCAGACTGAGCTTGCTCTGAGCCGGGCTATGATGGGTATGTATAAGCTGATATATGTTGCGCCGGAAAGACTTCTGACAAAAAACTTTCTCAGCTTCGCAGTGAATGCGGATATATCACTTGTTGCAGTCGATGAGTCACACTGTATATCTATGTGGGGACAGGAATTCCGCCCGAGTTACCGAAAAATATCGGATTTTACACATCAGCTGAAAAAACGTCCCGTTGTCGCGGCATTTACCGCTACGGCAGATAGTACTGTTAAAAACGATATAATAAATAAGCTTGAGCTTGTTTCACCGTATTGCCTGACAACAAGCTTCGACAGACCAAATCTTTATTTCGGAACTCTGAGCTTCGACAGCGGCGGAACTTCTCTCGATGACAGCCGCATTAAATACATTACCGACTATGTATGCGAACATAAAGACGAAAGCGGAATAGTGTATTGCCTGACAAAAAAGGATACTGAGCTTGCAGCGCAGATACTCAGAGATAACGGCTGCCGCGCCAGAGCATATCATGCAGGGATGCCGTCCGAAGAAAGAAGGATAATACAGGAGGATTTTACCTTTGGAAGAACTAAGGTCATTGCTGCAACAAGCGCATTCGGAATGGGTATAGATAAACCTGATGTGAGATATGTTCTTCATTATGGGATGCCTGCCCGGATAGAGGATTATTATCAACAGGCCGGCCGCGCAGGACGTGACGGTGAACCATCGGAATGTATCCTGCTGTATTCCTACAGAGATTATTATATCATCAAAGAATACTTTATTCTCAGAGAACGCGGGGATGATGAGAAAAAACAGGACGGGCTGACAGATGAGGAACGTGAGGAATATATCTGCGCGCAGCTTGAGGCGCTTGATAAAATGAAAAACTATGCCGTTTCAAAAAGAGTCTGCCTTCGCCGGCAGCTTGTAGAGTATTTCGGAGAAAAAATCGGCAGCACCTGCAAAAACTGCAGCGTTTGTCTTGGAGATATAAACAGGCGTTCCGGCAATCAGGAAAAATTGAAGCTTTCTGAATATGACGAGGAATTGTATATTCGACTCAAAGCAAAAGCAAAAGTATTGTCAATACGCTATGGTATACCGGTTTTTGCAGTTGCTGACGATAAAACAATTATGGAGCTTGTACGAGAAAAGCCTCAGAACGAAACGCAGCTCAGAAGAATAAACGGCTTCGGCACTGTCAAAATCAGACAGTACGGCAGTGATTTTCTTGATGTTATCAGAGATTATACAAAAACAAAGCAAAATAAATAAATATCAGGTGAAAACATGAATGAGATAATACGGCAAAAGCTTCTCGGAATGGGAGAGGAAAAGCTGAAAAAATTTTCCGAGGGACTGATTCCCGGGGCGGAAAAAATTATTGGTATACGCTTGCCGGCGCTGAGAAAGTATGCAAAGGAAACAGCTGCAGAATATGGAATATCGGCGCTGGATGACAATGATGTGTATTACGAGGAAACAATGCTCCGCGGCATGGTGATAGGTTATCTTAAAACCGATTTTCAAACAAGGCTCGGGCTTATTGCGGAATTTGTAAAACACATTAACAATTGGGCAGTATGCGACAGCTTTTGTTCAACACTCAGATTCAAAAAGAAAGAACTGTATGATGTATGGCAGTTTTTACAGCCTTATCTTGAATCTGATAAGGAATTTGAAGCGCGGTTCGGCGCAGTCATGCTGCTTGATTATTACATAACCGATGAATATATAGATAAAACACTACAGGCGCTTGTCAATATCAATACAGAATACTATTACAGCTCAATGGGGACGGCATGGGCTTTGGCGGAGTGTTATATACATTATCCCGAAAAGACACTGCCGATAATAAAAGCAGGCAGCGCCGATAAGCAGACGCATAACAGGGCTATACAGAAAATATGCGATTCACACAGGATAACAGATGATAAAAAAGAAGAACTGAGAAAATATAGAAAGAAATAGTGTGTACATACAGTAGTGTTATAATAAAATATTACAGTATGTATAAAGGAGTATATATGACAAGAAAGACAGCAAAGAGAATGATAAAAGGACATCCGTTAAAACGTCAGGCGCAGGCGCAGACGGATATTGACGAACGGGCATATGAACAAACCGAGCTTGTGCCGGTTTTTGAGATTGACGGAAACAATTATCAGTTTACGGTGATGTATAAGCTTCGCATAGAGGATGGAGATTATATTTACGGACGTGCCATGAGCATAGATGAATTCTGCAAAATGCAGTCGGCAGCTGCAAAGGGTGAGGTATTCCGTATTATGTATCTGCGTAATTCACGAATAATAATAGAAATAGAAGAACGTGATGATTAAAAAATAGTCTGAACGGATTTGTTATGGAGTGAAAATAATGGAACTTGTACTTGAAACAAACAGATTAACGAAAGCATATAAAAAGCAGATAGTTGTCAACGGAGTATCACTTAGTGTCGCAAAGGGTGATATATACGGCTTTGTCGGAAAAAACGGCGCAGGAAAAACAACATTCATGCGTATGATTCTCGGGCACATAAAACCTGATTCCGGCACATTCACATTACTGTCCGACAGTGATGTACGGGCGGCAAGAAAGCGTGTAGGCAGTCTTGTAGAGAGTCCGGCGCTTTACACCAATATGTCGGCGCTGGAAAATGTACGTTTGTGCTGTACTATTCTGGGAGAGGACAAAAAGCAGTCAGAAGCTATCCTTGAAACAGTCGGACTTGCAGACACGGGCAAAAAAAAAGCAGGAAATTTTTCTCTTGGAATGAAGCAGCGATTAGGTATTGCGCTTGCGCTGGTAGGCAATCCTGAATTTCTTATGCTCGATGAACCAATCAACGGCCTTGATCCGACCGGAATAGTTGAGATACGAAATTTACTGCTTGAGCTGAAAAAACAGGGAAAAACGATTTTTATATCCAGTCATATTCTTGGTGAGCTTGAAAAGATAGCAACACGCTATGGTATAATATCAAAAGGAAAGCTTGTTGAGGAAATAACGGCGGCGGAGCTTGCTGAAAAATGCTCATCGCGTACAGTAATACAAACAGATGATTCCAAAAAAGCTGCGCAGATACTGAGAAAGCATTTTCCTGAGCTTGATTCGGAAATT